>JBJOPC010000093.1:0-9761 GCA_046050965.1 Verrucomicrobiota bacterium
CGCCGTTGCTGTCGCCGATGACGCCGCCGATGCGGATGACCGCGTCTTTGCCGTTGTGCTGCACATCGGCGATGCGGAGTTGGTGACCTTCGGAATCGTTCTGACCGGCGGGCGTTTGGTAGAGCCAGCGTTGCGTGAGCTTGCCGTCGCGGAAATCCCACGCGATGCACAGCCGCTGAAACGCGCCGTTGCCCACGCGGTTTTCACCGCTGAAAATAATGCTCGGGCGAATGCCGTCGAGATACAGGATGCCCGCGTGACAATTCAGCGGGCCGTCGGCGAAGTAGGGATTCGGGACGTTCGCGCGCGCTTTTTCCGCGCCAGTCAGTCCGTCGAGGATGAAGAGAAACTGCGACGTGTTGTTATTCGTCGTGATCATCGTGCCGTTCGGCAGCACCGTGCCGTTCGCGCCGCGCACGATGACTTCCGCGCGGCCATCACCGTCGAGGTCGTAGACCGTCACGTTATCCTTGTCGCCGACGGAAATTGTGGCGGCGTCCGGTTCGTAGGCGTTCGCGGTGTTCGTGCTCAAGAAACCCATGTCCATCTGCCATAAAAAAGTGCCGTCGCGCTTGTAGGCTTGGAGGAATTGATTTTTGTAGGCCGTCGTGGATTGGCGATCCACGAGAAAATCATACTCCCCGTCGCCATCGAAATCGCCGACCCAACAAAACTTCACATCGTAAGGGGTGTTTGTGCCCGGTGCGATGAGCGGAATGGGAACGTATTGGCGCACGGGCGAATTGGCCGCGAGTCCGTAGGGCGCACTCGCCACGCCTTCCACGCCGTTCGTCACCGGCACGACATACCACGCGTTGGAGACGGTGAAGTTGGCGTTGGTGTCGAGGTAGTCCGTGGTGTTTGTGAGCGGTGTGGAATTTAATTTCACGCCTGCGCCGCCGCTGGTGGAACGGTAGAGATTGAAGCCGATGTCCGTTGCATCCGTCGCCAGCAACCGCCAGCCGACATACGCCTGCGCCGTGGCTGAGTGCAACACCACCACGCCGCGCCCCAGCTTCTCCATCTGGCGCTGGGCAAAGGTCTGGCTCGCGGAAAAGACAATTCCGGCGAGAATAAAAATAGCGGCGCAACGTGGCTTCATGGCAGTGCCGAGAAGATAACGCAAAACCGCGCCCCGCAAAGCCGCAATACTGTCCCCTGTTTTGGTGAGCGCGGCGCGCGGGCAAACTCCGCGAAGCGCGAGCGAACTTACTGTGGGTTTTTCATCCGGTTAAAAAAGTTTTCAGATTAGCGGCATTAAACCTTGCCATGAGAATGGTTAGTCAGGGAGACTTTCCCCAATCAGTTCCGTAGACCCTTGTTTAACTTATGAAAAACCTCTCCTTGCGTTCCCTCGCGTTCACGTTGCTTGTTCTGGCAACGTTCAGCCTGCAATTATCCAGTGCCCGCGCCCAAGGCACGGCTTTCACCTATCAGGGCAGTTTGAATTCGAGCAATGCGCCCGCGAGCGGCAGCTATGATTTACAGTTTGCACTGTTTAACGCCAGCAGCGGCGGCACGCAACAGGGGTCGATGCTCACCAACGCCGCCACGTCCGTGAGCAACGGTCTGTTCACCGTGACGCTGGATTTCGGCAGCCAGTTCCCCGGCGCAAACCGCTGGCTGGAACTCGCCGTGCGCACCAATGGCGGCGGCGCGTTCACCACGCTCGCGCCGCGGCAGGCTTTGACGCCCACGCCGTATGCAATTCAGTCGGCCAATGCTACCATCGCGACGACCGCCACTAGTGCTAATTCCGTGGCGGCGGCGAACATCAGCGGGACAGTTTCGCTGGCGCAATTACCGGGCGTGCTCGTGACGAACAACCAGAGCAACGCGACCTTGAACGGCACGTTTAGCGGCAACGGCGCGGGGCTGACGAATCTTAATGCCGTGCAGAAAACCGGCGACACGATGACCGGCACATTGAACCTGCCGAGCAACGGTTTGGTGGCGGGCGGCAACCAACTGGTTTTGTCCAGCGGCAACCTCGGCATCGGCACGGCGACTCCGTCGGCCAAGCTGCATGTTGGCGGTGGCACTCGGTTCACCGTAGCCGATATCGGATCCATTTTCCTGCAATCAGGAACGGGCGGTAGCGGCGCGGCCAGAGACTGGAAAATGTATGTCCCCATGACGGCCGGCAATCTGGCTTTTCGTGACATGGGTTTTGACAACCTCAACAACGGCATGACCAATGACGCGCTGGTGATTCAGTATGGAACCGGCAACGTCGGCATCGGTAAAACGAATCCTGCGACGGCACTAGACGTGAACGGCACGGTTACCGCCACGGGTTTCTCCGGTAACGGCGGCGGGTTGACCAACTTGAGCGTGAGCAGCAGCCAAATCAGCGGCGCGCTGACGCTGGCGCAATTGCCTACGACCGTGGTGACCAATGGTGCGAGCGGGGTGAGCATCAGCGGCACGTTTAGCGGCAACGGCACGGGCGTGACTAACGTGGATTTTTCTACGGTTAATAGTTATAGCAGTTTCAGCCGCCTCACTAATTTTACTTACGGAAACTTTGTTTCCAATGCCTCGCCCGTGGTGGGTAGTTCCCCGCAGTTCGTCATTGCAGCGGATGTGAACGGCGACGGGAAACTGGATTTGATCAGCGCGAACGGGAACGCGAGTTCGCTGACGGTGCTGACGAATAATGGCAGCGGCGTGGTCGGGTTGTTCGCTACGCCGGGCGTAGGTTCACAGCCACAGGCCGTCGCAGCTGCCGATGTAAACGGTGATGGTCGGTTAGATTTGATCAGTGCCAACGGTGGTGGGAACACGCTCACGGTGCTGACGAACAACGGTAATGGTTTTGGATTCTCCGCCACGCTCACCGTGGGCAATAACCCGCGTTCTGTGATTTCCGTGGATGTGAATGGGGATGGCCGCGCGGATTTGGTTAGCGCCAATTTCAATTCCGGCGGCGGCACCAACCTGACGGTGCTGACGAACAACGGCAGCGGCGGTTTCGTGCTGTCGGCTACGCTCACCGTGGGTGTCGGAGCTTCCTCCGTGACGTCGGCCGATGTGAACGGGGATGGCTGGGCGGATTTGATTAGCGCGAATTTCAACGCGGCCTCGCTCACGGTGCTGACCAACAATGGGAGCGGTGGATTTGGCCTATCTTCCTCCCCGAGTGTAAGCGGCGGCAGTGGCCAGACGTATTCAGTCACATCGGCGGATGTGAACGGAGATGGCAAAGTGGACTTGATTTGTGCGAACAACAGCGGCAACACGCTGTCCGTGCTGACGAACAATGGGAGCGGCGGTTTCACGTTGGGGGCTTCGCTCGCAATCGGCGGCGGAGCAATTAGCGTGACCACCGCCGATATCAACGGAGATGGTAAAGTGGATTTGATTGGTGCGAGTGCTGGTCCAAACACGTTGTCGGTGTTGACGAACAACGGGAGCGGTGGCTTTGTGCTCGCCTCCTCGCCGGGGGTAGGCGCATTTCCATTGTGCGTTACCGCAGCGGATTTGAACGGGGATGGCAAGGCGGATCTCATCAGTGCGAACGGGAATGCGTCCACGCTGACGGTGCTGTTCAACACGCCGACGTCAGTTACTTATTCCAATACCTACACCGGCACGTTCATCGGCAATGGCGCGGGTCTGACCAATGTGACGGCCGCAAGCTTCAGCGGCACGTTGGCCGACGCGCAGCTCTCGACCAACGTGGCCTTGCGCAATGCCACCCAGACCTTCACCGGCACGAACATCTTTAGCAACGCGAGCAACGTCTTCACCGGCACATTCAATGGCAATGGCGCGGGACTTACCAACCTAGCGGTCAGTGCCACCACCAACGCCGCCAGCCTTACCATCGGCACACTGCCGGACGCACGGCTCTCGGTCAACGTGCCCTTGTTGAGCGGCAGTCCTACCTTCGCTGGCACTATCAGCGGCAACGGCAGTGGACTCAACAGTCTGAACGCGGGCAATGTCGCCAACGGGACGTTGGCCGAAGTGCGGCTGACCGCCAACGTCGCCCTGCTGAACCGCGCTGGGCAGACATTCTCCGGCATCAACAACTTCAGCACCGACATCAAAGTAGACGGCTACATTTATAACTTATGGAGCGGAGTGTATCGTCGGCTGACGGGTGGCGCCACGGAAGGCGGAACCGTCACCTGGTCCAGCAGTGATGTCCGGCTCAAACAGGACATCGCCACCATCCCCGACGCCCTGCAGTCCATCAGCCTGCTTCGGGGCGTGACCTACCATTGGAACGACACTGGGGTGCAGCATCTCACCCGCAATGTGGAGGAATCCTGGAAGTCCGCCTCCGGAACCGCCGAGGATGACCAGAAATTGTGGGCCGAGAAACGCGCCGAAGAAGCCGCTAAACTGTCCAAGCTCCAGACCGGCTTCATCGCGCAGGAAGTCGAGCGCGTGTTCCCCGACTGGGTGCGAACCGACGAACGAGGTTTCAAACAAATTGACATGGAGCATCTCAACGCCGTCCTCGTCAACGCCGTCAAGGAACAGCAGACGGAGATTGAAGCGTTGAAAGCCCGGATCGCCCGGCTGGAACAGGCTGTCTCGAATTCAACGCCGCAACCAATCGAACCATGAGCCTCAAGACCATTTTCCTGCTGCTGGTAATGGGACTGTGCTGCCTCCGGGCGACCGCGCAAAGTTACTCGCTCAATTGGAGCACCGTGGACGGCGGCGGTGGCACGAGCGCAGGCGGCGCGTTCTCGGTCACCGGCACTATCGGCCAGCCGGACGCAGGCAAGTTGAGCGGCGGCAGCTTCACTGTGGACGGTGGATTTTGGGGTCTCGTGGCAGCGGTGCAAACGCCCGGCGCGCCAACGCTGTCGGTGACACACAGTGGTGCCACAGTGAGTGTGTATTGGCAAAACGTCGTCGGTTGGAACTTGGTGCAGAGCAGCAACCTCACCACGCCCGCCGCAAGCTGGGCTGCCAGCAGCGCGCCCACGCTGACCGCCGGGACGAATTATTTGAACCTCACCAACCCGGCCGGGAAATTATTCTTCCGGCTGAAGCAGTAGTGGAGCGCGGAGCAACGCTCCGCGCTCCCTGACGCTTCCGCGCGGGCGAGCCGCTCGTTGACATTCACTCCTTCGCGCCACAGAATTTTTCTGTGACGAATCCCGCCCCACAAAAAAAACGTTCTTCGCTCCGCCGCAAATTCCTCGTGCTCGCGGTTTGGCTCACAGCCATCTACGGCGTGGTCGGGTTTCTCGTGTTGCCGCCGCTCGTGCGCGACAAGGCGGTGGAAATGTTGTCGCAGCAGCTTGGCCGCGACGTGTCCATCCGCGAGGTGCGGATCAATCCGTTCGCGCTCTCGACGACCATTCGCGGACTCGTCATTCGCGATGCGGATGGCGAGGCGTTCGTGGCGTGGGACGAAGTTTATGTAAACTTTGAACTCGCCTCGTTGTTCAGCAAGGCGTGGATTTTCCGCGAGGTCAGCACCACCAAGCCGTATGTGCGGGTGCAAGTGAACCGTGACTTCACGATGAATTTCTCCGACCTCGCCACGAAATTCTCGGCCGCGAAAACGAACGAACCTGCCGTCGCCGCTGCGCCCACCAAGCCGTTCGCGCTCCGCATTGGCAAATTACAAATCCTCGGCGCGCGCGCCGCCTACACGGACTTGACGCTGCGCACGCGCTTCCACCGAGTCGTTGGCCCGCTGGACATTACGCTGAAAAATTTTCGCACCGACCCCGAGAACAAAAATCCCTATTCGTTCGCCGGCACGACGGACGCGGGGGAAAAGTTTTCATGGAGCGGCTACTTTTTCCTCGACCCGTTGCGTTCGCACGGCGAACTCGCGCTGGAGAATTTATCGCTCGTCAAATACGCGCCGCTCTATCAGGACTTTACCAAGTTTGAAGTGCGCGACGGCAGGATTGGTTTTCACGCCGCGTATGATTTGGAATTGAGCGCGACCAACCGCGTCATGCGCGTGAACGACGCGGGGTTTGATTTGGCATCGTTCAAAGTCGGCGCGCTCGGCAGCGAAGAAAATTTGGCGGAGATTGCGCGCTTCAACATCAGCGGTGCGAGCGTGGATGCCGTCGCCCGCGTGGCGCGCGTGGATAAAATTGCCGGTTACGGCGGCAAGTTCACGCTCAAGCGCGACGCGCAGGCGAACGTCAACGTCGTGGAACTCGCCAAGCCGCGCAACGACGGCGCGAGCGCGCCCGGCGGCGTGATGCTCCTGCTGCGTTCGGTGACGAACGCGGTCGCGGAATTGCTCGCCAGCACGAACCAGTGGGCTGGCACGGTCGGCACGATCAACCTTTGGGGCGGCAGTTTGAGCCTCGAAGATTTGGTCAACTCGCGTCCCGCGCGGCTGGAACTGGCCGACATGGAATTATCCGCCACGAATCTTTCCAACGTGTCCGGCACAAATCTTACTGCCGCGTTCGCGTTGCGCTGGAACACCAATGGTTCCGCCCGCGCGACTGTCACCGCGTCGTTCGCGCCCGTTACGCTCGACGCGCACCTCACGCTCGACCAGATTGATTTGCACCCGCTCGATCCGTATCTCGAATCCAAGGTCAACGTCGTGGTGCTCGGTAGTAAACTCGGCATGGACGCGGATGTGAAATTGCGGACGCCCGCGAACGGTTTGCCGCAGGTGAATTTCTCCGGCGACGTGCGCCTTGAAGATTTTTCCACCGTGGACGGAGTGCTCGGCGCGGACTTGCTCGCTTGGAAATCGCTCCACATCTCCGGCATCAACGCAAATCTTGAACCGCAGGAAATCACCGTCAAAGAAATCGTCGTGGACAACGCCGTCGCGCGGGTGCTCGTCGAGACCAACGGCGTGGTGAACTTGTTGGCGGCGTTGAACCAGAACGCCGACGTTGCGCCAGAAACCAACGTGCCGCCGAAAGTTACCGCCGCACCAACCAACGCGCCCGCGCCCGCCGCGTTGCCGAAAATTTCCATCGCGAACGTCGTCATCAACCACGCGCAGGCGGAGTTGATTGACCGCTCCGTCAACCCGCGTGCCCACGTCACGCTGGATGATTTGAGTGGCACGATTGCGAATCTTTCATCTGACGATTCGCAACACGCCGACGTGAATCTCCACGCGAAACTTTTTGGCGGCGGCGATTTCGCGCTGACCGGCACGGTGAATCCGCTCGGTAAAAACAAAGACACCGACCTCGCCCTCACGCTCACGAATCTGGATCTCACACCCACGAGTCCTTACGCGGGCAAGTTCGCTGGCTACCGTATCAGCAAGGGCAAGCTCGGTTTCAATCTGAATTATCGCATCGCGCAACGGCAGTTGAAGGCGTCGAACCTTATCGAGCTGGATCAATTCACGTTCGGCGAAAAATCCGGCAGCACCAACGCCACGAAGCTGCCGGTGAAACTCGCCATCGCCGTGTTGAAAGATCGCGACGGAAAAATCCAGATTGATTTGCCCATCGAAGGCAGCTTGGATAAACCAGATTTTCACATCGGCAAAGTCGTCACACGCGCCATCTTCAATGTCATCCTCAAAGTCGTCACGTCGCCGTTCTCCGTGCTGGGCGCGCTGTTCGGCGGCGGTGGCGAAGAGATGGGTTATCAAGATTTCGCGCCGGGCTTCGCGGAGCTCACGCCGGTGGAGAAAGCCAAGTTGGACAGCGTCGTGAAGGCGCTCGACGCGCGACCTGCGTTGCAAGTGGGCGTGGTCGGCAGCGTGGATCCCGTGACGGATTTGGACGGACTCAAACACGTAAAGCTCGACGAAAATCTGCGCCAGATGAAATGGCAATCGCTCCGCAGCGGCGCGCGCGCCGAAGTGAAGCCGGAGCAAATCAAACTCGGCGCGGACGAACGCAACTTGTTGCTCGGCGAATTCCTCCGCCGCGCGCGCACGGCGAACACGAACTCTGCTGCGACCAATGCTGCCAGTCTTGCCGCCGCTGTGGCCGCACGCTCCGCGACGAACGTGGTCACCGTGGACACGAACGCGCCGCGCTACGCGACCGTGGAAATTTTGAAAGCCTCGCAACGGCAACTCGCCGACGCGCGCAAGCCGGAGGAAAAAGTTTCCATCGCGCCCGCGCCGCAACCGCCGAAGTCCATCGAGACCGTGGAGCAATCCGCGTTGAAACTCATCAGTGTGACCGATGCGGATTTTTCCGCGCTCGCCACGCAGCGCGCCGAAGCGGTGAAGGCTTGGTTGCTTATCAGCAATCGCGTGGACGCCGCGCGTGTGTTCCTCGGCAACGGCGAGTTGAAGACCGACGGCAGCCGCGCGTATCTCCAGCTTGAGTAGCCGCCGACGTGAGTCGGCGCATTCTGTTACGGTTTGGTTTTTCCGTGAGCGCCCGTGCAAGCTGGAAGTTTGCGCCGACTACGTCGGCGGCTACGAGATTGAATAAAGGCCGCGCGCGGCTGGCTCGCGGCGGAAGTATCAACGGAGCTTGCGGAATTCTTCCTCGCTGATGCCGAGTTGTTTCAGAATTTGGTGATACAGCCAGCCGCCAATCTCGGTGCTGGCGTGGACGGGAATCGTAGTGGCACGGCCATCCTGGTGTTGCCAGCGGGCGTGACTCCCTTTTTGCCGCGTCTGCACGAAGCCCAGTTGCCCGGCGGCGCGCATCAATTCCTTCGCTTTAGCGGGCATGGGAGACGGTGAGTTCCACGTCGTCCGGGAGCGACTGACCGCGTTCGGCGTATTCCTCGGAAATCATTTCAAAAACCTCGTGGAGTTCGTGCTGCGCGTCTTCCGGAGTGCGTCCCATCGCGTGGCAGCCGTCAATGGCGGGAACGTAGGCGACGCAACTGCCATTGTCATCGCGGTGGCAGACGACATGATAATCGAAGAGCGTTTTCACGGCGGCAATCTAGCGCGTGCAGTGGGCAAGTGGAAGGGGAAAAGTTGGAGCGCGAAGCGGGTGACGCGTGGTTGGAGCGGGGAATTTCCGGCGTTCTTTCAGGACGGATGGTTTTGCGGGCGGCTGCCAGACACCTTGTGTCTGGCTAATTTCCGTGGGTCGCTCCGCGACAACCGTAGTAGCCGACGTGAGGAGGCTCTGACTCATGGTGCGGAATTTGAAATGAGCCTCCTGACGTCGGCGGCTACGAGATTAAATGAAGGCCGCGCGCGTCGAGCCAGCGGATGGCTTTGTGACACCAGCCGCAATACGGTTTGATGAACAGGCGGATTTTCATTCCGATTACCTTATCCAAAACTGCCACCATTGTTTGTTTTTTCTCCGTTCCTCCGCTTGTGCTTTGTCTGCTTTTACTTCGGCATCGACTTCACGAAGAAAGCTAACAAATGATGCAAAAGTATCGTAATGCGTAAGTTCACTTATAGCATCGGGACTAAAGTGATCTTCGTGGTCGGCTAGAAAGACTGCGGGTCGCTCAATTCTGGTGTCCGTAAAATAGTAGTTTCCGCAACCGTCCTCTCCAACAGCAACAAATGTCCGAGGCCAAGACACACCAAAGAACCCCGATGCTCGTAAATCTCGCGTCATAGAAATGACTCTTGAGCTGTCCTCACAAAGTTCCCAAGACGAGGAATCCGAGCTAGTAAAAGGATGATTCAACATTAACTCTCGATAATCGCGCGGCAAGGTTACTGCGAGTTCTCTTTCAATTCGGTTGAAGTCATCCGTTGTCACTTTAAGAGCGCGGTTTGCTTATCCGCCAATCTGCGCCTTGTAACTTTCCGGCGTGAGGAGGGCGTTGAGTTCCGCCGCGTTGCTCAATTTGATTTTGAAAAACCAGCCGCCCGCAAATGGCTCGGTGTTCACAAGGCTGGG
>JBJOPC010000094.1:0-10220 GCA_046050965.1 Verrucomicrobiota bacterium
TTACGCGAAAGTTTCCGCCGCCATGGGGATGTGGATTGCTCAAGTGAATATGTATTCGCTCCACCCCGACTGCGCCGGAAAGCTCTGGCCCAAACTGCCGAAGATGTTGTCGAGTCTGCACGAAACCGAAGCCTCCGACGCACACGTTGCCCACGACGAAACTGGCGCGGCCAAATACGCCGAGCGGGTGCAAAAATATTACCAACTCAAATACCTCCCCGACCCCAACCGCGAACAAATCCTGCCTGAACACGGCCAGCTCGAACCGATTCATCGCTGAACTCTCCGGTGACCGCCGCCAAAAATCACCGCCGCCCGTTCGCCCTCGTCGCCGCGTTCGCCGCGCTCCTGCTCATCACCGGTTGCCGCACCGCCGCCACTTGGAAACTCTCCGACCCGCAGCCCGCCGTCGCGCGCCTCGCGGCGGGCGGCAGCATCCGCGCCGAGGCCGATGCGCTCGTGCAACCACTGCTCGCGCGCGGCGAACTTTTCGGGCTGGTCGTCGGCGTCGTCACGCCGGATGGCGCGATGCAGAGTTTTTCCTACGGCCAGTCCGGGCGCACCGGCGACACGAACGCGCCGAGCGGCGAGGATCTATTCCAAGTCGGTTCACTCTCAAAGCTCTTCACGGAAACTTTGTTCGTGCAACTCGAAGCCGACGGCGTGTTGCACGACGACGACACCGTGCGTGAACTTTTCCCCGCGCACTTGCCCGTGAGCGAAGCCGCCGGGCGACTCACGTTGCACCAACTCGCCACGCACACCGCCGGGCTACCGCGCGAACCCACCACGCTCGCGCAGTTTGGTTCCATGTGGCGCTACTTCGCCACCGGCCAAAATATTTACGCGCACCTCACCGTGCCATATGCGCAGGACTATCTCCGCCACGCGCACCCGCAGCCAAAGTCGCCGCCGAAATTTCTCTACTCGAATCTGGGTGCAGGCTTGCTTGCGTATTTGATCTCGGAAAAAACCGGACGCCCCGCCACCGAATTGATCGAAGAAAAAATTTGCCGCCCACTCGCCTTGAGCAACTCCGTATTTTTTCTCAACCCCGAACAACAAACGCACCTCGCCCTCGGCCATGTCGGCGACCAAGCCTGCTGGAAATTCGCCGACACGCCCCTGCCCGCCTGGGATTACGGCGATTTGCTCCGCCCTATCGGGGGGATGTATGCCAGCGTGAACGACCTCCTGCGTTTCGCCCGCGCCAATCTCGGGCTCACGCCCACACCGCTCGCCGCCGCGCTCGCCGCCACGCAACGCCCGCAAATCCAGACCGCGCGCGGAGCCGAAGCGCTCGGCTGGGTCATCGAATATTACGGCCCCGAACGACGCGCGCTCACGTTCAAATACGGAATGTCCGCCGGTTACTGCGCCTATATCGGCATGGACTTGAACGCCCACGTCGCCGTCGTCGCGCTCGCAAACAAATTCAGTTGGGATGAGAAAGTCGGTCACAACCTCCTTCTGCGCCTGGCGCTCGCGCATGACCGCCAACGCCGCGCAAATCCATTGCCAACGTCGCCCGCGCCCGCAAATATCCGCCCATGATTCTCGCAGGCGACATCGGCGGCACGAAATGCAACCTTGCGCTCTTTGAACTCCAACGCGGCCAACTCGCCACCGTCGCCGAAGAAAAATTCCCCAGCCGCGACCACGCCAGCCTCAAAGAAGTTCTCACGCAATTTCTCACGCGCCACCCGGCAAAAATTTCCCACGCCAGCTTCGGCATCGCTGGCCCGGTGAAAAATAATTCCTCGCTGCTCACCAACCTGCGTTGGACGATTGGCGCCGCTAAAATCGCCCGCGAATTTTCCATCCCGCACGTCGCGCTGCTCAACGATCTCCAAGCCAACGCCCACGGCATCGCCGCCCTGCCCGACTCCGACTTCGTCACGCTGAACGTTGGCCAACCCGTTGCCGACGGCAACCAAGCCATCATCTCCGCCGGGACCGGCCTCGGTGAAGCCGGCCTCGTCTGGAGCGGTGCGCGCCAAATCGCCATCGCCTCCGAAGGTGGCAACACCGATTTTTCCCCGCGCACCGCACTCGACATCGCCCTGCTCCAACATCTGCAAAAAAAGTTCGGCCAAGTCATCTGGGAACACGTCCTCTCCGGCCAAGGTCAATGGAACATCTACGAATTCCTCCGCGACATCGGGCGCGGCGAAGAACCCGCATGGCTCACCGAAGAATTTGCGCGAGGCGAACTCCCGCCGCCCGCCGTCATCACCCGCGCCGCGCTCGCCAAAAAATCTGCACTCTGCGAACAAGCCCTCGACCTCTTCGTCACTTACTACGGCGCGGAGTCTGCGAACCTCGCACTGAAATTTCTCGCCACCGGCGGCGTGTTCCTCGGCGGCGGCATCGCGCCGAAAATTTTACCCAAGCTCACCGACGGCACGTTCATGCGCGGCTTCCTCGGCCAGCATCGTTATCACGACCTCCTCGCCGCCATGCCGGTGCGTGTCATCCTCAATGACCGCACCGCCCTGCTCGGCGCTGCGCGGTTCGCGGCGTTGGAAGCAGGCTTAATTCGCTAAATCAGCTTGGAGTTCCGCCTCTAGACGGCGCGGGCTGGTTGCGCACCAACCGCCTAAAGGCAGAACTCCAAACGGGCAGCACATCTCCCTCATTCTGGCAGTTGTTTCAGCGCATATTTGCGCCTATATTCCGCCGATGATTTTTGGCCAGCGAAACCTGCTGCGCGGCAAACTGCTCGCCGCCGCGCTGTGTTCGCTTGCCTGCGCCAGTTCACTGCTCGCTGCGCCCGTCCGACTTTTCTCCGGCAACTTTGAACTCACCAACGCTCCCGCACTCGCCAGAGCCGCCGTCAGCGCGCCGGTAAACGGCCTGTTCCTCGTGCAGTTCACCGGTCACGTCCGCACGGAGTGGCGTGCGGAACTCGCGACGCGCGGCGTGGAATTGCTCCGCTATTTTCCAGATGACGCCTTCGTCGCCCATCTGCACGGCGCGCAGCTGGATGAAATCGCGCGGCTGAAATTTATTACGGGCGTCACCCCATTTCGCGCCGAGTGGCGGCAGCATCCCGCGTTGAACCTCGCCGACACTAACGGCTCGACGAAAGTTTCCGTGCTGCTCGCTGCGTCCGCGTCCGCCAGCGAAGTTGCCGCTGTGCGTGAGAAATTTTTCCACGCGCCGACCGTCTCCGCGTCACGCGCGGGCAAAACCATGCGCGGCGAAATTTCCCGCGCGCAACTCGCCGCGCTCGCCGCCGATGAATCCGTGCTGTGGCTCGCTCCCGTCGCCGAGCTGCATCCGCTCGACGAAGTTGCCTCAAAAATTGTCGCAGGCGACGCCGGGCCGCACATCACGCTCAACCAGTTCGATGACTTCGACGGCCAAGGCGTAACCGTAGCTGTGGCCGACACCGGCCTCGACACCGGCATCAGCGCGACGATGCATCAGGAACTCGCGAATCGCGTCCTCACGAATATTTTTTACAGTCCGCTCACGAACGCCGCCGACTATTTCAACCACGGCACGGGCGTGGCTGGCTGCATCGCCGGTTCTGGTTCGTCCGGGTTGGGCGACGAATTTGGCGCGCTCTATGGCCTCGGCATTGCGCCCACGGTGGACTTGATTAACCAAAGGATTTTCAACGCCAACGGACTTTTCGCCGGGCCAAATACCTACGAAGAACTCACGCATGACGCGTTGCGTGCAGGCGCGGTCATCGGCAACAACAGTTGGGGCGGCGCGAACGGTGGCCTCTACGACAGCGACGCACACGACGTGGACATCCTCGTGCGCGACGGCGACGCCGGCACGGCGGACGACCAGCCGCTCATCCTAATTTTTTCCGCCGGCAACAGCGGCTCCGGCGCGAACACAGTGCTGACGCCCGGCGTCGCCAAGAACGTTATCACCGTCGGCGGCTCGCTCAACGCGCGCACGAACCTCGCCGGTTTCAACGCCGGGCTGGAGTTCATGTATCCCGCCAGTTCGCGCGGCCCGACTGCCGACGGACGCCTCAAGCCCGACCTCGTTGCGCCCGCTGCGTGGGTCGCCACATTACAGTCGTCGCTCGGCGGCGGCGGGTTCGACGGGCTGCACGTCATGACTGCTGGCACGAGTTTTTCCGCACCGCAAGTCAGCGGCGCGGCGGCGGCATTCGTCCATTTTTTCCGCGACACCCACACGAACGCCACACCTTCGCCCGCGCTGGTCAAAGCCGCGTTCATCAACGCCGCGCATCCGCTCGCCAGCCTTGCGCCCGCGCCGAATCCAGATGAAGGCTGGGGTCGCTGCGATCTCGGCGCGTTGCTGAACGGCAGCCGCGCGTATGATTATTTTGATCAAGCCGCGTTGCTCACCAACTCGCAAGTCTACGAGCGCACGTTCGTCGTCAATTCCACGAACAAACCGCTGCTCGTCACGCTCGCCTACACGGATTTTCCCGGCAACCCCGGTTCGTCCCACGCGCTCGTGAACGATTTGGATTTGGAAATTATTTCGCCGGATAACCACACGTTTCGCGGCAATCAATTCGACACGAACGGAATTTCCCTCGCCGACACCGCCGTCACCGACAGCACGAACAACGTCGAAGGCATCCACCTCGTCGCGCCTGTGCCGGGTCAATACACCCTGCGCGTCCGCGCCGTGAACGTGCCGGAAGATTCGCGCGCCGACACCGCTGACGTGGATCAGGATTTCGCGCTCGTCATCTCCGGCGACATCCCGTTACCCGGCGCCGGCGCGATCTCGCTCGACCGCCAGGCCTACACCGCACCCGACCAAATCCAAATCACCGTCACCGACGCGAAGCGCGCGAGTGCCGCGCAGTTGCCCGTGCGCGTGAAATCGTCCGTGGAAACGGCGGGTGAAAATTATTTCCTTGCGGCGGCGGGCAGCGGTTCGTTCACCGGCGCGGTCACGACTGTCACCGGCGCAGCGGTTGCCGACGGCCAATTGCAAATCGCCCACGGCAGCAGCCTCACGGTGGAATACCTCGACATCGTCGCCGGCACGAACATCAGCGTCAGCGCCAGCGCGGACTTGGTCGCACCCACGGTCAGCGGCGTGACCGCAACGAACTCATTGAGTCGCGCGCTCGTGCGTTGCACCACGAGCGAAACAACGACACTGCTCGTGCGCTTCGGCGTGGGCGCGACGCTGAATTTGTCCGCCACGAATTTGAATTTCACCACCAACCACACGCTCGCGCTCGGCGGTTTACAGCCGGGGCAAAATTATTTTTACATCGTCATCGCCACCGACGCGGCGGGCAACCGCACCACCAACGACCACGGCGGCGCGCGCTTCACTTTCACCGCGCCGATTCCCGCGCCTGTGCTGCTGGTGGACGCCTACACTCCTGACTTGCTGTCGCCGGAAATTCCCTTGAGCAGCTACACGGATTCGCTCGCGACCATCGGCGCACGCTTCGACGTGTGGCCGGTCGCCACGCTCGGCGCGCCGGACGCCGCCGCGCTCACGCCGTATCGTGCGCTGCTCTGGCGCGTGTCCGACAGCTACCACAACACATCGCCCGCCGCGACGCTGGACACGAGCACGCAACTCGCCGTGGAAAATTTCGTGACCAACGGCGGTGGTTTTTTCATGGCTTCAATGGAAATCCTCGCGCGCCTTGGCGAAACTCCGTTCCGCTCGAACGTCCTCCAAGTCGCCGCCTACGGCACGAACGACATCGCGTATCTCTACTGCGCGAGCTGCGACGAGAATGGCGGCGTGGCCGACGTCGCGGGCGCGAGCGGCGAGAACATTTCCGTCAGCCAAAACTTTTCGCTCGATTACTCCAGCTACCCGACGAACCGCTTTGCCGACCCCGACCAGTTCCGCACCGACCTCGGCGACACCTTCACGCCGAGCAGCACCGCCGTGACGTTGTTCACCGAAACGAACAACGCGCGCCTCGCCGGCATCCGCTGGCCGCTAAACACCAATACCAGCGCAGGTAAAGTCGTATTCCTCGCGTTCCCGCTCGACGCCGTGCCAGAGACCAACCGCGCCGTGTTGCTCGCGCGCGCGCTCACTTTTCTCGCGCCCGGTTTCACGAATCTGCCCGGCACAATTCAGTTCACGAACAACCTCTGGGAAGGCGTCGCCAACGTCACCGGCCCGCTCACGCTCACGCGCGCAGGCATCGGCGCGAGCGTCACGGGCGCACCAGCGGGAACTTACGTGGCGCAGTTCAGCCCGGTCGCGTTCTACGCCACGCCCGCGTCGCAGACAAACACGCTCGCGCCTGGCGGCACAATTTCCTTCACCGGCAATTACGCTTTCACCGACGCAAACACGAACGGCATTGCCGACGCGTGGGAACAATTTTATTTCGGCAGCGTGACGACGAACCGCACTGCGCTCACCGACACCGACGCCGACGGCGCAACCGACCGCGCAGAATTTCTTGCTGGAACGAACCCGACCAACGCCGCCTCCGTCCTGCGCCTCACCGCCACGCTCACACCGTCGAATACGGTTTCACTCGCGTGGCCGAGCGTGCTTGGCCGCGCCTACTGCCCGCTCGCTGCGAGCGACGCGCAGAATTTCTTCCCGCTCGCTGATTGGGCGACTGCCTTCAGCACGACGATGAACTTCACCCAGCCCGCGACGAACCAGAACCAATTCTTCCGGGTGCAAGTCGCGCCGTAATTCGCCGCTGCCGTGTTAATCGCCTTCCACAAACCGTTCAACGTGCTGTCGCAGTTCACCGAGGAATTGCCCGGCCAACGCACGCTCGCGGAGTTTGGTTTTCCCAAAAATATTTATCCCATCGGACGTCTCGACGCGGACTCGGAAGGTTTGCTTTTGTTGAGCGACGAAGCCGCGTTGAATCAGCGCTTGCTGCACCCGACTCACGCCCACGCGCGCGAATACTGGGTGCAGGTGGAAAAAATCCCAACCGCCGAAGCGCTGCGGCAACTCGCGCAAGGCGTCGTCATCCAAGGCCGGAAAACGCTGCCGTGCCGCGCGCGGCTGCTCGACCCGCAACCGCAAGTCGCGCCGCGCGTCCCGCCGATTCGCGTCCGTCAGACCGTTGCCGATTGCTGGCTCGCGCTCGAACTCGTCGAAGGAAAAAACCGTCAAGTGCGCCGCATGACCGCGTCCGTCGGGCATCCCACGCTGCGCTTGCTGCGGGTGCGGATTGGAAATTTCTGGCTCGCGAATTTGCCCGCTGGTAAGTGGTGCGAACTGGATGCCGCCGCGCGCGCGGCGGCGTTGACAACCTAGCGCAACAAATCCTGGAACGCCGGTTCCAAGCCTGCCGCAGATTTTATTTCCTCGAAAACTTGCGGGCCGTTGTTCGTCCAGACGTTGCCGGGGCCATTGGCGTTCTTCAGAAACTTTTCCGTCGGACACCAATTGTCGCGCACGGTAATGCCTGACGAGCCTTCGTCGAGGTAGAGATAAAACCAGTGGTTGGAATTTTCCGTCACGAGCGGGCTAATGCGAATGTTGGAAATAACATTCTCCGCGACGACTGTGCCGGGTTGCGCGGACAACGTGTAAATGCCCGCGAGGTCAATGAGCCGCTGGCCGACATGATGCACGCGGTTGGCGATGACGAAATTGTCGCGCAGGCAGTTCGTCGCCTTCGTCCAACCCCAACCGACGCTGATGCCGGTGTAGGGCAACTGCGAAATGTCATTGTGCGCGATGGTCACGTGGCGTGTGTAGCCGGTTGCGATGGCGACGCAGCCCCAATCTTCGTTGGCACAGTCGGTGAAAATATTGTTGGAGATTTTTTCGCGCGCAGAAATTTCACGCTCGTCGGATGGGTTGAATGGAATGTGCGTTTCAGTCGCGGCGTCGGAAAATTTGCCAAGTTGCAAACCGTTGCCGCCGATGTCGCGGAAGACGCAGCCTTGCACGAGGTCGTCGTGCGTGGTGTCGGTGAAATCCAGCCCGGCACTGGCGAGCTGCTCAAAACAGCAACGGTCGAAGCTCACGCGCTGCGCGCCGCGCACGGTGACGGCGGCGGGCGGGCGACCAATCCACGCTTGGTTATCGAGGCCGCCGTTATAGGCGACGCCGGACGGTCGCAGTTTGTAGGCGTCGAGCAAGAACATCCCGGCTTGCAGCGGCACATGGCCTTGCTGCGAGGGACGCAGCCAGCTCGTGTGCGCGAACGAAATGTTTTTGAAGGAGACATTTTCTACGGGCGCGTCCGCCGTGCCGGAGATTTCCACGAGGGTTTCCAGCGCGGGGGCAAAAACTTTTGTGCTCGCCAGATCTTCGTCGGCGCGCGGCCAGTAATAAATTTTGCCCGTCGCCAAATCCTCAAACCACTCGCCGGGGGCGTCGAGAAATTCCAGCCGGTTGGCGAGGAAGAACGCGGAGTTGCCGTTGGTGGAAATCACGGGCGGCGGCCACGGGTGATCGAACTCCAGTTTGCTCTCGGGCTGATGGAACGTGAGACGCGCGGTGTCGCCGTGGACTTCGATGGACTGCACCCGCAGCACGGCGATTTCCCAAATCTGTTGGAGGACGAGTTCGAGGTGCGCGGCATCGCGCACGGAACCGAGCGCGGCGAGCGGGATAGTCATGGTCTGGTTCGTCTTGTCGAGTGCGACGAGGCGGGGCGTTTGAAGTTCCGCCTTTAGGCGGTCGGGGGCTGCGCGTAGTTCGCTAAGCCGCCTGAAGGCGGAACTCCCAGCGTCATTCGGGGTGCGGGCGCGAACGGCTTTGCGGTCGCCGATCCAGAGTTGGCGGAATTCCAACGTGCGCCCGCCTACTTGCGGTGCGTCGGCCACCCAGATTTTATCGCGCGCAGTTTTTGGCAGACCGGGCAAACCGCGTTTGGCTTTTTGCCAGCCGGTGATTTGCACCGCGCCGCTCAACGTCACGCGCTCGCCCGGCGCGGCGGCGATGGTCATGCCGCTGTCTTCGGCGTGGAAGCACAGCGGTTGCGTCAGAAAATAATTGCCGCCGCGCAAAATGATTTGGGAAGTTTCGTTGGAGAGGCGGAGTTGCTGGCGCGCTTGGCGTTGGGCGGCGGTGAGCGCGGCGAAATCATTCGTGCCGGGCGCGACGTAAATCTCGGCGGCGGAAAGAATTTTTAACCACGAAACCCACAAAACACACGAAAGGAGAACCAGACGGCGAAGTTTTTTGTTTCGTGTCATTTCGTTGGTTTCGTGGTATGCCTAGTTTTTATTCGCGCGCCAAAGGAGGACGCCGCCGACGGCTTGAAAAAGAAAATTGGGAACCCACATCAGAATTTCCGGGTGGAGTTGCGGTTTGGAATCCATGGAATTGGCGAGCAGCAACAGCGCGTAGTAAAGCGCGACGAGGCCGAGCGCGAGGGCGATGCCGATGTTGGTCTCGCGGCGATGCACGCGGATGGCAAGCGGAATGCCGATAAGCGTGAAGCCAAAACACGCGAAGGAAAATGCGAGCTGCTGGTGCAGTTGCAACCGCAACGGCGCCGTAATGAGCGCGCGTTGGTGCGCGCGCTCGGCGGGCGTGGCGTTGGGGTTAGCGTTGGGCGTCCAATCAGGGAGGTGCGTTTGCAGTTCGAGCGCGATGAGTTCGCGGCGGGCTTGGGCGAAGGTCATGTCGCTCACGCGCACAGTGTCGCCGCGCTTGAGCGCATCGACGAGGCTGTAGCGATAGTTGGCTTCGCCGGCAAATTTCCATTCTGCGGAGTAGGCATCGCCGATCTTTTTCAAAACTTGCATATTGAAAAGCCTCATAAAAATTTCCTGCTTGGCCATATCGGCGGCGTAAGTGCCGCGCGGCGCGTAGACTTGCTCGGTGATGTTGCTGCCGGTGAGCGAATAGATATAAATCTCGTTCAGATTCTCGCCGTCATTTTTGCCGATGTAGATGAGCTTGCCGGGAAATTTCGTGATGGCTTGGCCGGCGGGGAGGAAGGCGTCGGCAAATTTTCCCGTGGCTGCGCGCTTGAGAGCTTTCATCGCCACGCGACTGCGCGGGGAAATTTCCAACGTGAGCGCGGCGCACAGCAGACAGCCCACGAGACTCAATGCAATGATGGGCGCGGACAGCGACAGCAAACTGATGCCGCTCGCGCGCGCCGCGGTAAGTTCCTGCTCCGCGCTGAAGCGGCCAAACACGAGCAGTGTGGCGGTGAGCATCCCGATGGGCAAAGCAAACATCAGCACCCACGGCAGCGAGAGCGCGACGAGTTCCGCCGCGACGCCGAAGCCCGCTTGCCGACTCAAGAGCAGCGGCAAAATCTCCTTCAACCCCGTGCCGAGCAAGAA
>JBJOPC010000095.1:0-5013 GCA_046050965.1 Verrucomicrobiota bacterium
GGCGTTGAAACGTGCTAGGCAGTGGTTTCAACGCCGTCTAATCAGTTAAGACTTCACCCCCCGGAAAAGTCGGGACAATTCTTACCTTATCAACCTCTTCCGTCAAACCTATTGTAGCTGACTCCTCTGGGGGGTGAAGTCAAAACGAACCTCGCGAACGTCAGCGCGCAACGTTGCGACTTGCAGTTTTTTTGCCATAATTGCGCGCTGACGTTCGCGAGGTTCGTCTCAAACTCACTCCTAGAAAAATCAGTTGGCTGTTGAAATTACCCCGCCCGAATTGCTTCTAGGTTCCGCCGCCTAACGGCGGCACGACAGCACCGCCCTACCGGCCTTGGCGTCCATTCGCGGATAACTTCTGCGTCGGAGGGTTGAGTTTGTTTTCAGGGAGAAGTCTTGCATAGCCCATGCTGATTGTTAGTTTCCCGTCGAACAATTCACCTCCGCTCTAACCTTATCTTTTACCTTTTATGATCATACGCAAGGAAGCTTCTGCACTCACCCCGGCCGAACGCACTGCTTACAAAAATGCAATTTCACAGATGCTGGCCAATCCATCCAATCCTTACGGCAAGTTGGTGGCCATTCACGGGGTCATGGCGCATCATATGCACGGCGGCATGAGTATGCCCGGCATGGGCACGCCTGGCACACAACGGTTCTTGTCGTGGCATCGTGACTATCTGTTGCAGTTTGAACAGGCGGCGGGCATCACGGTTCCGTATTGGGACTGGACGAAGCATAAAGGAGTGCCGACTTGGTTGAGGACGTTCAAGCCGTCGGTGTTCATCCCCGGCACTGGCACGGTGGTGGTTCGCCGCAACGCCGGCATCCCGGCAAAAATCAATGTCAGCAGCATCATGGCACTAACGACGTTTACGGATTTTACTGACCAACTCGAAAACGGCCCGCATGGCGAAGTGCATATGGAGGTGGGCACGGTGAATGGTGTCAACGAAGCTATGGCGAACATCAAGGTGTCTCCGGCAGACCCAATTTTCTGGTTGCACCATGCGCAGATTGACCGCCTGTGGAGCATCTGGCAGACGCAGAATCCGGGGCAGAATCCAACCTTGACCGGAGCCAACGCAGTGATGGATCCGTGGTCGGAAACGGCCACTCAACTCCGCTCGATTACGACGCTGGGATATTCGTATCAATAGCGGCGGCGCGGCAGCATCGCCCCTACCCGCCTTGGCGGCCATTCGCAGAATTCGCGGATAAACTTCTGCGCCGGGCTTCGTGCGCCGACTCACGTCGAGCGGCTACGGTCGTTTTGGGTAGCTATGGCCGTAAGTCCACTCCTTCTCTCTCCCCGGGGAGAGGGAGTCGGATAGCGTATGAATAATTTGTCCTTCACTTGAACTTGGGCTTGGGCTAAAACGCAACCGCCATGTGGACGCCGCAAAATGATTTGGAGCGCGCTTATCAGGACGCGCATCTGGGGCTGCCGGAGACGGTGGCCTATTTCAAGGAGTTGCGGGAGTCGGTGCTGTTGTTCCTCATGCCTTACCATCCGAGAACCGAAAGCTTGATGCAGGTCGGGAACGGCGACCATTTGACTTTCATCGCTTGGAAAATTGCCGGGGAGAATATGATTCCCGTGTTCACTTCCTCCGCCCGCATGGAAGAGGCGTTGCGAGCTTCTGGCCAATGGCACAAGCAGAATGGCGTGGGCGAAATGATGGGGCAGGAATTGTTGCACGTGCTGACGATGCAACCGGGCGCGCCGAAGGTGGTCATCAATCCCGGCTGCGCCTGCGGCTCGCGGACGATGGATGCGGAACTCTTGAAGTCGATCGTGGACGGCTCGGCGCTCAATCTGCCGACGCCGGGTGAACTGGCGCTCAATGGGTTGGTCATGTCGTTGCCCGTCAGTCAGCCCGCCCGGCTGCGCGAGCCGTTGGCGAAATTTTTCAGCGGTTGTCCGGAGGTGAAGGCGGCGTGGTTGTTCTATGAGGAGAATCCGGCCAAGCCGTTTGAAGACGTGTATGTGCTGGGGTTGATGGTGGCGGGGGGCGAGGCGGCGGTGACGTTGCGGGAGGCGGAGCTGGCCATTGCGGGCGCGTGTCCGCCGGAATGGGGTTCGCGCGCGTGGTTGATGGATATTAAAGATTCCGGTCTCCAAGGAGTGTTCGCCGGGGTGCCGCCGTTTTATGCCGCACCGGATTTCAAACGGCCCAAAGCATGAAACCACCGCCAGAGTTCGTCGCCGAACCTTGGCAGATGCACGAGCGCATGCAGTGGCTCGCCGCCGGTGGCCGCGGCGAGGTTTTCAGACCAGCCCAAGTTTGAACTCCAGCAAACTGAACTTGCCAAGCTGCGCTGTCGCCCTGAACATTTGTCTGCCAAATGCACATTGATTCCCAAGCGCTCCGTCGCCAAAAAACTTTCGCCGTGGATTATCTGCCGTGGGTCATCACGGGCGGCGCGGTCGTGTGGTTCCTCGCCACGCTCAACCACTGGGTCACTATCAGCAGCGTCGGCTTCGTGGGGCAGGTCGGCGGCTGGATGTGGCCGGGCAATCAGCTTTCGCCACTGGCATATCTCGGCACGTTGCCGTTCCGTAAATTGTCCGATGGCTCGCTGCCGTTCGCGCTGAACGCTTTCACGGCTGTGCTGGCGGCGCTCACGCTGGGTCAACTGGCGCGCTGCGTGGCGTTGTTCCCGCACGATCGCACGCACGCGCAACGCGAGCGCGAGACGAGCGAACACTCGTTGCTCACGCATAAGTTCGCGTGGCTGCCGCCGCTTTTCGCCGCGCTGGTGGGCGGGTTGCAGTCCACGTTCTGGGAACACTCGGTGGTGGCGACGGGCGAAATGATGGAGTTGGTGCTGTTCGCCTGCGTCGTGCGCACGCTGCTGGAATTCCGGCTCACGGGAAATAATTCTTGGGCTTACCGCGCGGCGTTGATTTACGGCGCGCTCATGGCGAACGACTGGTTGCTGACGGGGTTGTTGCCGTTCTTCATCGGCGCGTTGATCTGGATGCGCGGCGTGGCGTTCTTCAATTTGAAATTTCTCCTGCGCATGGCCGGGCTGGGGCTGCTGGGCTTCGCGCTCGTGCTGCTGATGCCGTGGGTGCAGAGCCACCAGAGCGGCTCGTTCAACACGTTCGGCGAAATCCTCAAGGCCAATCTGGCGATGCAGAAAAACATCCTCGTGCATTTCCAGATCAAACAATTCTGGATGCTCGGCCTCACGTCGCTGATTCCGTTCGGTCTGATTTCCATCCGCTGGCCCGCGTCGTTCGGCGACAACAGCCCGATGGGCGCGGCCATCGCGGCGCTGATTTTCCACATCGCGCACGCGGTATTTCTGCTCGTGGGTTTGTGGGTGTTGTTCGATCCACCGTTCAGCCCGCGCTTGGTGCTGGGCGGGGCGTCGTGGTTGCCGCTGTATTTTATCAGCGCGTTGTGCCTCGGTTATTTTGTCGGATATTTCCTGCTCGTGTTCGGCAAGAAACCGCGCGCGCGTGGTTTTGCGCCGCCACCGACTTCGCCGCTCGCGCCGTTCGTGGTCGCTGCGCTCATGGTGGTGGTCATTGCCGCGCCGACATTGCTGGTAGTGAAAAATCTCCCGCCCATCCGCGCGATGAACCAGCCGTTGCTCCGCAACTTCACGCATGCACTCGTCGCTGAATTGCCCGAACGCGACTCCATCGTCATGGCTGACGACGCGGTCTCGTATCTGATTGGCATCGCCGCGTTTCACTCCGGCGATACCCCGCGCCAACATATTCTGCTCAATTCTCATCTCATGCTCTACGCACCGTATCACCGGCATCTCGCCACCACTTACGGCGCGCGGCTGAACGACCAACTCGGCGCGACCACCAACCTCGTCCTCGCCGACAGCACGCAGTTGGTGCAATTGCTCACCAAAGCCAGCGAGACGCAGCCGGTCTCCTACCTGCACTACAGCTTCGGTTATTACTTTGAAAAATTCGCGCTCGACCCGCACGGCCTCATTTTCCGGCTGCAGAATATGCCCACGAATCAACTTGCGCCGCCGGTCGCCGACGCCGACACCATCGCGCGCAATGAAAAATTCTGGCAAACCGCCGAGCAAAAAACTTTCCCCTACCTCACCGCGCAAATCGCGCTGCTCGCCAAAGGACCTTCGCAGAACTCGCTCGTGCGTCACCTGAACCTCGCGCCCATCGCCGACGGCCAAGCCGTCACGCTCGCCGTGCTCTACTCGCGCGCGCTCGATTGGTGGGCGGTGCAACTTCAGCGCGCGGGCAAACTTCCCGAAGCCCGCCATCGCTTCGAGCAAGCTCTTGCGCTCAACCAAGGCAACCTCGCCGCCAGCATCAACCTCGCCTTCAACGCCAATCTGCTCACCAACAGCACCACGCCCGTCACGCTCTCACGCCAACTCGAAGACCAACTGCACGGTTACAGCCAGTGGGACAATTTCCTCGCGCAAAACGGCCCGGTGGACGAACCCCAATTCTGCTACCAGCAAGGCGTCGTCTTCGCGCAGGGCGGCATCTACCACCAAGCCGCCGAGCAACTCGCACGCGTCACCGAACTCGACCCCAAAAACCTCGCCGCCCAACTCCTCCTCGCCAACGTCCAGAACGCCGCACATTTTTCCGACGACGCCTTGAAAACTCTCCGCACCGCCCGCAAGCTCGCCAACGCCCGCGATGCCCAAAGCGAAATTCTCTTCGCCCAAACCACCGCCTACTTCGACAAGCACGAACCCCAAAAGGCCGAGTTGCTCATCGAAACCGCGCTCGACGCCGAGCCGCGCGACACCGCGTTGCTCGCCAGCTCGCTGCAAAATTATCTCACGCACGGCCAGCTCACCAACGCCCTCGGCGTCATTCGCCGCCAGCTCGCCTTGAACGCCGATGACCCCGACGCCCTCGTCAACCAAAGCTACGTTCACCTCCAACTCGCACAATTCACCGACGCCATCGCCGCGCTCAACCATCTCCTCGACCTCCAGCCCACCAACGCCCCCGCCCGCCTCAACCGCGCCATCGCCAGCCTCCAGACCGGC
>JBJOPC010000096.1:0-2827 GCA_046050965.1 Verrucomicrobiota bacterium
CTTCGGCATCGAACGCATCGCCATGCTCCGCTACGGCATCAACGACATCCGCCTCTTCTACGAAAACGACGTGCGGTTCTTGAAACAATTTTAAGGGGAAATTTTTAACCGCGAAATACACGAAATACGCGAACAACAATGAGCGCTGAAATTCTCTACAAAGAAGAAAGCTATAAAATCGTTGGCGCGTGCTTCGAGGTTTATCGCGAGAAGGCGTGCGGATTTCTCGAAGCAGTTTATCAGGAGTGCATGGAAATTGAATTGCGGCTGCAAGGAATTCCGTATGTGCCGAAGAAACCGCTCGCGCTCGAATACAAAGGTTGCCCGCTGCGTTCAACTTACGAGCCGGACTTCATTTGTTACGAGAAAATCGTGCTGGAATTAAAAGCTGTGACAGAATTGACGGACGAGCATCGGGCACAAGTTCAGAATTATCTCAAAGCCACAGGTTTGAAATTAGGATTGCTCGTGAACTTTGGCCATTATCCGAAAGCTCAAGTCGAACGCATCGTTGCTGAACGCGGACGCTATGAAAACAAAGACCAGAATTGATAACGGCGAAATACACCAAAAAAGGAAACAGTTTTTTGTTTCGTTCGCGTATTTCGCGTATTTCGCGGTTAAAATTATTTTTTCAAAATGAAAGTCACTCTTAACTGGCTCAAACAATACGTTGATTTCAACTGGTCGCCCGAGGAATTGACCGAGCGGCTCACCATGCTCGGCCTCGAAGTCGAGGGCGTGCAGAAGATCGCCGCCGCGTTCGACGGCATCGTCGTGGCGCAGGTCGTCACGCGCGACAAGCATCCCAACGCCGACAAGCTCTCCGTCTGCCGCGTCAACGACGGCACGGGTGAACGCCAGATCGTCTGCGGCGCGCAGAATTTCAAGGCGGGCGACAAAGTGCCGCTCATCCTGCCTGGCGCGTCGTTGCCGCCCAAGCCCGGCGAGAAAGAGCCGTTCACCATCAAGGTCGGCAAGATTCGCGGCGTGGAATCGCACGGGATGCTCTGCTCGCACGAGGAACTGCAAATTGATCCCGAAAGCATCGGCCACAAGAAGGAAGACGGTTTGCTCATCCTGCGCGAGGACGCAAAGGTCGGCCAACCGTTCGGCGAATATCTTGGCCGCAGCGGCAGCGACGTGGTTTATGATTTGGAAGTCACGCCGAATCGCCCGGACTTGAACAGCGTCATCGGCATCGCCCGCGAAATCGCGGCGGTGACGGGAAATACGCTCAAAATTCCAGAAGTCAGAAGTCAGAAGTCAGAAGTCAGAACGGAAAGTTTGGTCGCGGTGAAAATTGAAGACGCGGAACTTTGTCCGCGTTACACGGCTCGCGTTATCAAGGGCGTGAAGATTGGGCCGAGTCCGGATTGGTTGCGCTCTACGCTGGAGAAGGTTGGCATCCGCAGCATCAGCAACGTCGTGGACGTGACGAATTACGTCATGCTGGAGATTGGCCAGCCGCTGCACGCGTTCGATTATCATCTCATTGCCAAGGGCGCGGACGGCAAGCCGACCATCGTCGTTCGCCGCGCGGCGGCGGGTGAAAAATTTAAGACGCTCGACAATCAGGAGCGCACGCTCGCAAACGAAATATTGTTGATCGCCGACGAGCAGAAGGGCATCGCGCTCGCGGGCGTGATGGGCGGTGCGAACACGGAGATTAACAACTCGACGGTGGACGTGCTCATCGAGAGCGCATATTTCTCGCCATTGAACATCCGCCGCACGAGCAAGTTGCTCAGCTTGCGCAGCGATTCGAGTTACCGCTTCGAGCGCGGCGCGGACGTGGGCATCTGCGACTGGGCGAGCCAGCGCGTGGCGCAATTAATTTTGGAAACCGCCGGCGGGCAGTTGGCGGAAGGGGTTGTGGACGTTCAGCCGAAAACGAAAGAAGCGAAACAACTCACACTGAATTTCGCCAAGACCAGCGCGCTGCTCGGCATCGAGATTCCCGCCGAACAACAGGTGAGGTTTCTCACAAGCCTCGGCTTGCAGGCTTTGCCATCTTCCACCATCAATTCTCCATCCGCGTCTTTTTCCGTTCCTTCGTGGCGCGTGGACATGAAGCGCGAGGTGGATTTGATCGAGGAGGTCGGGCGGCTCTTCGGCATTGAAAAAATCCCCAGCACCCCACCGCGCGGCGCGCTCGGCGCGAACGTTTTTGACTCAGTCTATGACCAGATTGGTGAAGCGCGTCGTATCCTCACCGGTCTAGGCTTGAACGAAGCGCAAGGACAAACGCTCATCGGGAAATCCGAAATCCGAAATTCGAATGACGAAACTGTTGTCGCGCTGGCTAATCCTTTGAGTTCGGACATGGACGTGCTGCGGCCAAGTTTGCTGCCGGGCTTGATTCACTCGCTGCGGCACAATGTCAGCCGCAAGAATTACGACGTGGCGTTGTTTGAGATTGGGCGCGTGTTCAAGAATGAGAACGGTCAGGCGAAGGAAAATCGAAGCGTGGCCATCGCCATCACCGGCCAACGCGCGTTGACGTTCTGGAGCGGCGGCGAGCGTGACGCGAAGTTTGATGCTTATGATTTGAAGGGACTCGTTGAAGATTTGCTGGAGCAGTTCGGACTGCGCGGCATTGTGTTCGGCAAGCGCGCGGACAGCTCGGCGCTGTTCCTCGAATCCGCCGCCGTGACGCTCGGCGGCAAATTGCCGCTGGGCGAACTCGGCCAGTTACTGCCGACGCTCGCGAAGAAATACGATCTGCGCGACGCGGTCTTCCTCGCGGAGTTCAATCTGGATTTGCTGCTGTCGAAACGGAATGCCAGCAAGTCATTCAAGCAATTGCCGCAGTTTCCTTCAAGCC
>JBJOPC010000097.1:0-4631 GCA_046050965.1 Verrucomicrobiota bacterium
CGCGCGTCATGCTCAGTTTGTTGGAGTGATTTGCTCTCAAGCATAACACTCCTTTCTCTGCGGAACTCGCGTTAAGAGCAGCAGGCAACTGCACATAACCCGAAGCTCCACATAACACAACCACCCAAGCGGGGAAAGCACCCCGTCAGAGGCAGACATCAAAGTGACCCGCGATTTAATCCGCGCCGGTCAGCTTTTGAAAATGGAATTGCTAGACCACGTTGTTATCGGCAACGGCAATTTTTCATCGCTCCGCGCTCTTGGCTATTTTTACCAGTAGCCGCCGAGTGTCAGTTAAAGTGTCAGTGAAAGCAGCAGAAAGTAACCGAAAATAGTGACGAGTTAGGGCGAATTTGCATTGTAATATCAATGGTTTTCGCTAGTTTATTGAAATCTGATTTAGATATACAGACTGTGTCCATCTGTGGCTACTTCAAATCTTGCGGCTTCACAGCGTCCATGTCGTCGAACACTTGGTTCTCGCCCGCCATGCCCCAGATGAATTTGTAATTGCCAGTGCCGCAGCCGAAGTGCATGGACCAGTTCGGCGAGAGCGCCACGTCTTCGTTGTGCAGGAATAAATGCCGCGTCTCCTGCGGCTCGCCGAAAAAGTGCGAGACAATCTTGTCGCCGAGATCGAAGTAAAAATAAATCTCCGTGCGCCGCCAGTGCGTGTGGCCGGGGAAAGAATTCCACACATTGCCCGGCTCAAGCGCGGTCAAGCCCATCACGAGCTGGCAGCTTTGGATGCCGCCTTGGTGGATGAATTTGTAAATCGTGCGCTTGTTGCTCGTCTCCTGCGCGCCGAGATTTACCGGCGCGGCCTCGGAAGATTTCATCATGCGTGCGGGATGCGCCGAGTGCGCTGGACAAGAAAGAAAATAAAACTTCGCTGGATTTTTCGCGTCGTCGCTCGTGAACGAAACGGTCTTCGTTCCCATCGGTAAATAAACGCAGTCCAGTTTATCGAGCGCAAAAGTATTTCCGTCCGCCACCACTTTGCCCGTGCCGCCAACGTTGATAGTGCCGAGTTCACGGCGTTCAAGAAAGAACGCGCGTCCCGTCTCCTTGTGGTTCGGGAGTTCGATAGCCTTGCCCTTGGGCGTTACGCCGCCGACCACCAAGCGGTCGAGGTCAGTGAAGTGCGCGACGAGTTCGCCCGCGACGAACAGGTTGGAGATGGCAAACGTGTCGCGCTGCGCCTGCGTGGACAGGCCAACGAGGTCTTGCGGACGCGGGGTGCGGCGGATGGTGTCAGAAATCATGCGCGGGAAATTAGAGGCGCGTCCGGCGAGGGTCAACGCGAAGTTCACTTTCCTTAAAAAACGAACACTCAACGCACCATCACCCGATTGTGAGTGCCTTTCCATTGATTTGCCCGCACTCGCTCGTTAGTTTTGCGCAATGAAAATTTCCCGTTTATTCCGCGCGCTCGCGGCACTCGTCTGGCTCGGTTCAACGAATGCCATTTTTGCGGCAGAAACCAACGCCACTCACCGCACGCTTTTCATCATCGGCGATTCCACCGTGAAAAATTCCGGGCAAGGTCTGCAAGGCTGGGGCACGCCCATCCAATATTACTTCGACGCCGAGAAAATCACCGTCACCAACCATGCCATCGGCGGACGCAGCAGCCGCACGTTTCTCACCGAAGGCCGCTGGGATGTCGTGCTCACGAATTTGCGCGCGGGCGATTTCGTCCTGATGCAACTCGGTCATAATGATAATGGCGACGTGACCGACCTCAAACGCCCGCGCGGCTCGCTCAAAGGCATCGGCGAGGAAACGCAGACCGTGACGAACGCCGAAGGCGCGGTCGAGATCGTCCACACTTACGGTTGGTATATGCGCAAGTATGTCACCGACACGAAAGCCAAAGGCGCCACGCCCATCATGGTCACGCTCATCCCGCGCAACGATTGGCGCGAAGGAAAACTCCCGCGCTCCGACGGCAGTCACGGCGGTTGGGCGAAACAAGTTGCCGCAGAAGAAAAAATCCAGACGGTTGATTTAAACGACCTCGCCGCGCGTCACTACGAAGAACTCGGCGCAGAAAAAATGCGCGCGGACATTTTCATCAACGAGCACACCCACACGAGCGTCGAAGGCGCGCGGCTGAACGCGAGCTACGTCGTCGAAGGTTTGCGCGGTTTGTCGAACTGCGCGCTGGCGAAATTTCTTTTGCCCGCCGCCGAAGTGAAATTGCCCGCGCTGCCCGCGCCGGTGTTCAATCCCAAGTTCTGGCAGTGGGCGCAAAAACCACCGCTCGGCTGGAACAGCTACGACACCTACGGCGACAGCGTGACCGAAGCCGAGGTGCTGACCAACGCGAGCTACATAAAGAAAAAACTCGCCGCGCACGGCTGGGAATATGTTGTCGTGGATTTCCGCTGGTATGACCCGGAGCCTACGGGCGACGACCGATTGCTCAACAAGACGCGCGTGGGCGCAAAACTTTCCGCCGATGAATTTGGCCGCCTCACTCCGCCGACGAATCGTTTTCCCTCCGCTGCCGACGGCCAAGGTTTTCACGCGCTAGCCGAAAACCTGCACACGCAGAAATTAAAATTCGGCATTCACGTCATGCGCGGCATCCCGCGTCAGGCCGTGCTCGCCGCCACGCCCATTGCCGATTCCAAATTCACCGCCGCCGATGCGGGACGCACGAATGACATTTGCGTCTGGTGTCCCGATATGTTCGGCGTCCGCACCAACGCCGCCGGACAAGCGTGGTATGATTCCATCTTCAAACTCTACGCAAGCTGGGGCGTGGACTTCGTGAAAGTGGACGACCTCTCGCAGCCGTATCACACGGGCGAAATCGAGATGATTCGCAAGGCGATTGACAAATGCGGACGCCCCATCGTCTTGAGCACTTCGCCCGGCGCAACGCCCGTGGCGCAAGGCTACCACATCAGCGCGCAGGCAAATATGTGGCGCGTCTCCGGCGATTTCTGGGACAAGTGGTCGAAGATTAAAGATCAGTTCGCCTTGCTCGCGAGCTGGTCGCATTTCAGCGGCGCGGGGCATCGCGCCGATGCCGACATGATTCCGCTCGGACGCATCGCCATTCGTTCCAAGATGGGCGGCGAAGACCATCGCACCCACTTCACGCCCGACGAGCAACGCACCTTGATGACGCTCTGGAGCATCGCTGCCTCCCCGCTCATGCTCGGCATGAATCTCCCCGACAACGACGACGCCACGCTCGCGCTCCTGACCAACGACGAAGTCCTCGCCGCCGACCAAACCGGCCACGACGCGCATCAAGTTTTCAGCCGCAACGGCCTCATCGCGTGGCAATCAAATTTTGTTCAATGGAAATCTGGGCTCGATGACGCCCAAGGTAAATTCGTCGCGCTGTTCAACACCACCGACGCTGCGGCGAAAGTTTCCGTGAAGCTCGCTGAATTGAATTTGCCCGCCACCGCCAGCGTGCGCGACCTGTGGGCTAAGAAAGATTTGGGCAAAATCGAAACGGAAATCTCCGCTGAACTCCCGGCGCATGGCAGCGCGCTGTTCCGCGTCACACCTTGAACCTGATTTGCAATGAAACTCAACGCACTTTTGCTCGCTGCGCTGCTCACCACCGCCAATCTGTTCGCTGAATCGGCTACGTCACCGCGCGAGCGACTCTCGCTCGACGCCAATTGGAAATTCCATCTCGGCAACGAATGGGGTTGGTCGCACAACCTCGGCAAAGCCGGCAGCGGCAGCGGCCCCGCCAGCGAAAGTTTCAGCGACGCCTCGTGGCGCACCGTCACGTTGCCGCACGATTGGGCGTTGGAATTACCCTTCGACCAACGCGCCAACGAATCGCACGGCTTCCACGCCGTCGGGCGCGAGTTCCCGGAGAACAGCGTCGCGTGGTATCGCCGCACGTTCGAGTTGCCGAAGGCCGACGACGGCCAGCGCATCTGGCTGGAGTTCGACGGCGTGTATCGCGACACCGTGCTGTTCGTGAATGGCTATCGCGTCGGCCGCCACGAGAGCGGTTACAGCGGCTTCCGTTTCGACATCACCGACCTAGTGCATTTCGGCGGCAAGAATTTCCTCGCCGTGCAAGTGGACGCCACGAAGACCGAAGGCTGGTGGTATGAAGGCGCAGGCATCTACCGCCACGTCTGGCTCGTGAAAACTGCGCCTATTGCTTTCGCGCCTGATGGGGTTTTTGTTCACACCTTGTTAAGCAATGCGGAGATCAAATGGTTCGCTGATTTCAAATTCATATTTGCGGAGACAAATATTTACCGCTTCCGAGAAGAAAAGACCGTGGAGCTGAATTGTGAAATCCACGACCCAAATGGAAAATTAGTCATAAAGTTTCCGCCTGATAAAATCAACAAGCGGTGGCCAACGGCTGGCCGCAGCTGGGGTTGGAATAAACCAGCAACATTCTGGTCTCCGGAATCACCCAAGCTTTACAAATTGGTCGCCACGATTGAGGACGACGGCAAAGTCGTTGACCGCGTCGAAACCTCCTTCGGCATTCGCACCGTCGCGTTCGACGCCGACAAAGGTTTTCTCCTGAACGGAAAACCCTACGTCCTCAAAGGCACTTGCAACCACCAAGACCACGCCGGCCTCGGCGTCGCGTTGCCGGACGCCATGCAATATTTCCGCATCGCCAA
>JBJOPC010000098.1:0-3793 GCA_046050965.1 Verrucomicrobiota bacterium
TTTTCTGCAACGATTCCTCTCTCGACCCGCGACCTTCGACCCGCGACCACTCGGAATTCATCATCGCGTGGGCTTCCACCATTCCCGGACGTTTCCCCGACCACCTCGAACCGCACACGAACAATCACCGGATGTATTTCACCACCACGTGCGACTTCGCGACGTTCACGCCCGCGAAACTTTTTCTCGACCCCGACTTCAGCGTGATTGACTGCCAGATTCTGCGCGACGGCGACCGCTACGTTCTCCTACTCAAGGACAACACCCGCCAGCAACGCAACGTCCACGTCGCCTTCGCGGATTCGCCGCTCGGCCCGTGGAAAAATATTTCACCTGCGCTCACGAAGAATTTCACCGAAGGCCCGTGCGGCCTGCGCGTCGGCAAAGACTGGCTGATTTTCTACGAAGCCTACCAAGCCCACCACTACGGCGCACTGCGGACGCGCGATTTCAAAATTTTCACAGACGTAACTGACCAAATGACTTTCCCGCCGGGCTTGAAGCACGGCACAGCCATCCAGATTTCCCGCACCGAATTGGACGCCCTAGTTCGCGCCGCTCCCCGCTAACCCGCGCCGCTTTTTTGGAGTGCGCGGGCATGACCGCGCACTCCAAACTGAAGCCCGTCGGGAAATTCACTTTACTTGCCGCGCCTTCGCCGCAATTCTCTGCGCCGTTATGGATAAATTTTGGAGCATCGCCATCGTTCCCATCGGTATTCTCGCCTGCTTTAGCCCGGCGCTGATTGCCTACTGGATTACTGAAAAGAAAAACCCCATCACGAGCGAACCCGTGAAAGCGGAGGCGAAACCCGCCGCCGCCAAAAAGAAATAACGCCATGAGCGATCCTGTCGTCGCCCAAAAATTCCCGTTCGTGCAAAACGTCACGCCGGGGATTTATCACTGGTGTTCGTGTGGCCAGTCCAAGAACCAACCGTTCTGCGACGGCTCACATCGCGGCACCGACTTCTCGCCGCTCAAAGTAGAGTTCACCGAACCGCAAAAAGTCGCGTGGTGCGGCTGCAAACACTCCAAGAACGGCGCGCTCTGCGACGGCAGTCACAAACATTTGCCGTAAGTTTTAGCGCCAGCTTTCCCAGCCGCGTCTCACCGACGCGGTTTTTTTGTGGCCACGCAGCGAACCAAGACTGTCGGCTTGCTTCTCGAAACAGAAATGTCATGTTCTCCCTGCGACCGATTCGCCCGGTTGCGATTCGTAATGAAAAGGATGTGTCAGTTGTTTCTGCTGATGATTTTGGCCGCGCTATTCCCCTGCCCGGCGACGGCGCAAGCACCCATGAGCGGCGGCAGTTACGCGCAAAATTTCGACACGCTCGGCAGCGCGAGTGTGAACTGGACGAACAACGTGACGTTGCCGAACTGGTATGCGACCAAGGGAACGCTCGACGCGACGAACCTCATCGCCAGCACGGGAACCAGTGCTACCGGCGGCATCTACAGCTTCGGCGCGGCATCAACCGCAGAACGCGCGCTCGGCTCGCTCGCCGCCGCGGCCATCACTTATTACTATGGCGTGCGGTTCACTAACAACGGCGCGAATCCCGTGACGAATGTCAGCGTGAGTTACACCGGCGAAGAATGGCGCGTGGGCGCGACCAACGCAGCGCAGCAACTCACCTTCGCCTACCAAATCAGCAACAACCCGCTCACGAATGCGCTCGCGGGAAACTGGATCAATTTCAGCGCGCTGAACTTCGTCTCGCCAAACCTAACCGTTACGAACACCGGCGCGCTCGATGGCAATCAAGCTACCAACCGCACGGTGTTCACCAACCTCACGCTCACTGGCGTGACCGTGCAACCGGGGCAGGAAATGTTTTTACGCTGGTCGGACACGGATGATGCTGGCAGCGACAACGGCTTGGCGATTGATGACCTGACCGTCGTTTTCAGCAGCGGCAGCGTGGCGCCCACCGCGCCGACCATTACCACGCCGCCGGTGTCACAGACCGCAACGGTCGGTTCCGATGTGACCTTCACCGTCGTGGCGAGCGGCACAGCGCCGTTGAGTTACCAATGGCAATTCAACTCCACGAATCTCGCCGGCGCGACCAACGACACGCTCACCTTGACCGGCGTGACGACAAACCAAACTGGCAACTATTCCGTCACTGTGACCAACGCGGGCGGTTCCACCAACAGCCAGAACGCCACGCTCACCGTCTCGTCGGCTGGCATCAACGGCTTTTCCATCGTGACCTACAACACGCACGGCAACGGCATCACCAACTGGAGCACCAACACCGCGCAAGTCCAAGCCATCGGTCGCCAGATGATGTATCTCAACCCCGACATCATCACGTTCTTGGAAATTCCCAACACGCTCGTCTATGAGATGACCAACTTCGTGAAGGCCTTCTTGCCGGGATATTTTCTCGCGACCAATTCCGGCACGGACGGTTTCATCCGCAGCGTCATCGCCAGTCGCTTCGTCATCACCCGCTCGACCAAATGGCTCGACGGCGCGGACCTGAATCCGTTCGGCTACACCAACGCCAACTTCACGCGCGATTTGTTCGAGGCGCAAATCACCGTGCCGACTTTTTCTCAACCATTGCACATCTTCACCACGCACCTCAAATCCAGTTCTGGTGGTTACACCGACGCCGCCAATCGCCGCGCCGCCGAAGCCGCCGCCATCACCAATTTCTTCGCGACCAATTTCTTCGTGCTGTATCCGCTCCATCCGTATTTGCTCACCGGCGACTTCAACGAATCCGACACGAATACGTTGGCCATCCAACGGCTCGTTAATTCTTCGCTCGGTTTGCCGCTGATAAATCCTACCAACCCGTTCACCGGAAAAATCAACACCTACTCCATCCAGACCAGTTCCACCAACCCCACCGAACGCATTGACTACATCCTGCCCGGCGGCGTCCTCATCTCCAACGTCAGCAGCAGCCAAGTTTTCCGCAGCGACAAATTGCCCACCGCGCCGCCGCCGTTGCTCACGTTCGACGACGTCACCGCCTCCGACCATCTGCCCGTGATGGCGACGTTCGCCAATCCCTATTTGAAACCCATCCGCCTCGTGGACTTCGCGCGCTCCAACACGACGACCACGATGGAATGGACGACCGTCTTCGGCGGCGTCTATCAACTGCAAACTTCCACCAACCTCACGACGTGGATTACCTACGCCACCAACCTCACCGCCACCGGTTCCACCCTGCGCACCAATTCCACTTGGCCGGACACCCAACGCTTCTTCCGCGTCTTATTGAAATAACCCAGCGTCCCCAGCCAGCACCGCAGCTCTGACCAGCGCAAATCGAAAAAACCCCGACCCGCTTTCGTCACACAATTGTCACAAACCCGTCTTGGCATTGTCACAGTTGGCCGTTTTAATTGGCGCGTCTGAAACGGAACCAACCCCTTTGACCATGACTAAATCCAAATTGAAAAAGCTCCTCCTTACTTCCGCGCTCGCCGCCACGGCGGGTCTCACCGCCCACGCGCAATCGTCCGATGCGCTCATTGACAAGCTCATTGAAAAAGGAATTCTCACGACCAAAGAAGCGCAGGATTTGCGCGACGAGGCCGACAAAAATTTCGCCACCGCCTTCGCCGCCAAGACCGGCATGAGCGACTGGGTGCAAGCGCTCAAGTTCAACGGCGACGTGCGCGGACGCTTCGAGGGTTTTTACGCGAACAATCCGCTGTTCCTGAATCGCGACCGGCTACGTTACCGCGTGCGCTTCGGCGTCGTGGCGCAGTTCAACGACGACTTCGAGGCGGGCTTCAAACTCACCTCCAGCGACGCGGCCAG
>JBJOPC010000099.1:0-2852 GCA_046050965.1 Verrucomicrobiota bacterium
CCGGGCAGATTTAATTTGAACTGCACGTTGGTCTTCGCGGGCATGGGTTGAAGCCGCTGATAATTGTTCACGAACACATAGCCGCTGTGGCCGTCCGAACGCGCCGCCCAGCGCAGCGTGGTAAAATCATTTCGGTTCGTCACTCGCAATTCCGGCAGCGTCGTCGGCATCTGCGCGAGCGGTGCGCCGAAGTCGTGCAGGAACAAATGCAGCCGTCGCAGCCAGTAATATTGCGGATTGATCTGGCCGAATTCACCGAGTGGCGCGTTGAAGTCGTAGGATTTCACCGGCAAATCGTTCGGGTAGCCGGTAGCCTGCGACTCCTGCAACGTCGAGAGTTTGCCCTCGGGATTCTGCCCACCGTGATACATATAGTAGCCGAGTAGTGAACTGCCGCCGCCGAGTTGGGTGAGCACAACAGCTTCGACATCGCGCTCGTCGTAGTTGATGCGCCGGTGATACGACGCGGGCATCCCACCGCCGACTTCGCAGGTGAGGTGCGGATATTTCTCCGTGCCTGCCGTGTCGCCGTCCTGATTTTTTTTCAACGTGTCGTTGCCGATGCCCGCATCCGTGCGCACGGTTTTGAAAATAAAATTCTCCCAGTCATTGCCATCCATCGGCTTGAGATTGCGCGTCCAGAAACCATCCGGGTAAGCACCGAACAGCGGCAGCAATTCGCCGAGCGGCACGGGCGTCTTCATCGTCGGCCAGCCGGTCTTGATGTAAAGCGGCACGTCGAGGCCAGCTTCGATGGCAAGTTGCTTCAACGCCATCAGGTAATTCGGCGAGCCGCCGAATTCATTGTCCACCTGCACGCCGATGACCGCGCCGCCGTCTTTCCAAAGTTCGCCGTGAAGCTGCTGGGCGATTTCGCCGTAGAGAATTTTTGTAACCGCGAGAAAGTTCGTGTCCGTCGAGCGCAGCTTCCAATCCTTGCGAGCCTGCACCCAATCAGGGAAACCGCCGTTGCGGACTTCGCCGTGACACCATGGGCCGCAGCGGACGATGACTTTCAATCCGAGTTCGCCGCACGTCTGCACGAACTTTTTTAAATCGCGCTGGCCGCTCCAATCCCATTGCCCCTGAATCTCCTCGTGATGAATCCAGAAAACATAAGTCGCCACGATGTCCACGCCGCCCGCCTTCATCTTGAGCAGTTCCTCGCGCCACTCGGCTTGCGGCACGCGCGAGTAGTGCATCTCGCCCATCACCGGAAACACCGGCTGGCCGTCGAACAAGAGACTGCGGCTGTTCACGGAGATTTCGTGGCCGGTGGGATTGCGCGTCGTGCCGAGTTTGAAATAACCCGTCTCGGCGGGCGCGGGCGTGGTGATGTTGATGGCGAGCGGCTCGGCGTGGAGCGAAACGGCGAGCGCGGCAAACAGGGTGAAAAATATTTTCATGGGATTATTTGCGTGACGTGCGGCGACTGCGCCAGTTTCCAAACCAGCGCGTGCTCGCGTCCGCCTGAACCGATGACGAGGAGTTTCATCAAATATTTTCTGCGGATTTAGATGATGCGCGAAATCTCTGCTTCGGTTTTCGGGCAAGGACGTTTTCCAGATTCAACCTCCTTTGCAAAAATCAGAAGTTTTTTGTTTATGTCGCGTTGCGGCTCTAGTTCAACCGTTCGCTCAAAAGCTTCACAAGCATCCGCAACTTTGCCAGCAAAGAGACATGACAATCCCAGATTCCATTGGAGACCAGCATTGTCCGGATGGTGTTTCGCCACTGCCTCCATTGCGCGAACTGCGATGTCGTGCTTTCCCAGCCGGCCAGCCGCATATCCAACTTCTTTGGCAACCGAAGGATTGTCAGGCACGCAATCATTTGCCCGCGAAAACCACAAGAGGGCTTGTTCCAAGTCACCGAGACTTTGAAAGGCTTTCCCGATGCCAACCATTGAAGGCCAATTCACCGGATTGATTTGGAGAACTTGTTGGTAAAGTTCTATTGCTTCGCGCAAGCGTCCCTTTTGAAAAAATTTCAGACTCTTTTGCGGAACGCCATCAAGAATGACCAACCCTTCCGACAACTCATTTGCGCGAGTATACAAATCGTTATGTCGCTTGATTTGTTCTTCTGTGAGTGTTGGGTCTGGTTTCATAACTTGGTTAAACGCTATTCCACCCGCGCCTCGCCTTTGCCTGTCACCACTTCGCCGATGAGCCAGGCTTTGTGCTTTTGCCCACGGATGAATTTCAGCACGGCGTCCGCCTTGTCCGCTGACACGATGGCGACCATGCCGATGCCCATGTTGAAGACTTGATACAATTCCTCGTCCGGCACGCCGCTCTTCTGTTCGATGATCTGGAAGATGGGCAGCATGTCCCACGAGCCCTTCTTGATGACCACATCCAGATTCTTCGGCAGCACGCGCGGGATATTGTCCACGAAACCGCCGCCGGTGATGTGGGCGAAAGCCTTTACTGGCAGATGGGAGTTGGCAGATGGGAGTTTGGAATTGAAGCGCTTTAGGAGTTTCTGCACGAGCGGGCCGTAGCTGATGTGTTCTTTCAGCAATTCCTGGCCGACCGTGCCTTTGAGTCCGGGCACGCGGCTCGACGGTTTGTAGCCGAGTTGCTCGAAGAAGATTTTGCGTCCGAGCGAATACCCGTTCGTGTGTAGGCCGCTGGATTCGATGCCGATGACCACGTCGCCGCGCTTCACGGTTTTCTGGCCGTTGAGCATTTTGGATTTCTCCACCACGCCCACGATCGTGCCGCTCAGGTCGTATTCGCCCTTCTGGTAAAAGCCGGGCATCTGCGCGGTTTCGCCGCCGATGAGGGCGCAGTTGTTTTCCGCGCAGGCGCGGGCGAAGCCTTTGATGATGTCGGTGAAGACGTGCG
>JBJOPC010000100.1:0-7444 GCA_046050965.1 Verrucomicrobiota bacterium
GCGAGGAGATTGTCGGATTGTTTGCGCGATTGGTTGAAGGTGAGCGCGTGCGGTTGCAGCCACGTCGCGAGCGTGAAAATTCCCGTGAGCAGCAGCGCGAGGATGTAGCCGGGCGCGGGCATGGCGTCAGGTGTTCAGCGCTTTCCGGCGGAACAACGCCCACGCGGTAAATAAGAAAAACGCCGCATACGCCGCCGCATAAACCGTGGCCGCGCCGACCGCCCACCACGGCACAATCGCGCGTTCGTGAACCACAAGGTCGCGCACATCGAACCATTCAAGATGAGGGATCAAAAAGTAAATCGTGTAGATGACCGAGCGCAGCGGTTCCGGGCGGTCGAGCGCGACTTGGTTGAGATGCCCGCCGAGCAGCAGAATGCCAAGGATGACCACGAGTTGGATTGTGCCGTTCGACGACGGCGCGGCAAAGACGATGGAGCCGAGCAGCGTCATGGCGATGACCACGCCGAGCATCGCCCACTGCATCCAGAACGCCTGAAAATAATTCAGCACCGGCAACGTGTGTTCGCGCGACACGCTGACGAAGCCGAGCATGGCGTAGAAGCACATGAGCGTCAGCCCGGTGGCGAGCCAACAGCCGAGGAATTTCCCCGCGATGACCTGCCCGCGCGACACCGGCTTGGCGAGCAGCGGAAAAATCGTGCGCTGTTCCCGCTCAAACGGAATCTGCCGCGCCGCCGTGCTGATGGCGATGACGAGCGACGAAATCCAAATCAGCAGCAGGCAAAGTTCTTTGAGGTAGCGGACGATTTTGTCGTCGTGGAAAAAATTCGCGGAGCCAGCCAGCAGCATGAGCAGCACGCTTAAGATGAACAGGACGTAAAAATCTTTGCGCCGCCGCAGCTCGGTGACGACGACTTGAGCGATGGCGAAAACTTTGTTCATGGCTGATACCCGATGAGCTTGAGGAAAATCTGTTCGAGGCTCGCGTGGTGTTGCTGGGTGAGTTCGCTGACGCTGCCGACGGCTTTAAGGTCGCCGCCGCACATGATGGCTACGCGATCGCAGACGGTTTCAACTTCGCCGAGTTCGTGCGAGGAAAAGAAAACGGTTTTGCCCTCGTTCTTCAGGCGCGTGATAATTTGGCGAACCTGCATCCGACCAATGGGATCAAGGCCGCTCGTAGGTTCGTCGAAGATGAGCAAGTCTGGATTGTTGATGAGCGCCTGCGCGAGTCCGACGCGCTGCTGCATACCTTTAGAGTAAGTTTTAATCTGCCGTTTGCGCGCGTGATCCAGTTCCACGAGTTTCAAAACAGAGTTGATGCGCGACTCGATTTCGCGCGCGGGAATCTCAAAAATTTTTGCGTAGAAGCGGAGGATTTCTTCGGCGGTGAGAAATTTGTAGTAGTAAGTCAGCTCCGGCAAATAGCCGATGCGCTGACGGGCGATGGGCTGGCGCACATCCACGCCGAAGAGTTGCGCCGTGCCGCTCGTGGCGTTGGTGAAGCCGAGCAGGACATTCATCGTGGTGGTCTTGCCCGCGCCGTTGGGGCCGAGATAGCCGAAGACCTCGCCAGCGTTCACGGTAAGATTCAGCCCGGCCAGCGCGACTTTGGGATTCGCACCGCCGTATTCCACGCGGAGATTTTCGACCTTGAGGATGGCGTCCATGCTGGTTCTCTGATTCCAAACTAAAAACTGCGCGGGCGTTTGGCTAGAGATTTTTTCTGCGTGAAAACCACGCGCATCGCCGCATTTGACTTTGGGTTTTTCATTGGTAGGTTGCCCGCGCATTGCACTTAAAGAATTTTGTTTGAAGGCGAATTGTGGCTGAAAAAGACGATTACTTGGCAGATATGTTGGTGGACTTGGGCTTCGTGACGCGCCCGCAAGTGGAGCAGGCGCGCACGGAATCGCAGGGCGCGGGCGTGGGGTTGGTGGACTTGATGGTCGCTAATAAAATCATCCGACCCGCCGACGTGACGCAGGCGAAGGCCGCGCATTTCGGCGCGGAAGTGGTGCAGCTTTCCGCGATGTCCATCGGCGACGACGTCATCGCCGCCGTGCCAGCCACCATCGCGCGCAAGTATCGCGTCGTCCCCATTTACAAACACGGCAACAGCGTGACCGTCGCGCTCGCCGACCCGTCCGACCTCGCGACGATTGACAGTCTCACGCATTTGTTGAGCGCGGACGTGAGCATTCAAGTCGCATCGGAGCAGGATATCGAGAACGCGCTGTCTAAATATTACCGCGAGAAAAAAGGCGCGGTGGTGGACTCCCAATTTGAAGGCGTGCTCGGCGAGTTGAACGAGGAAATGGCCGGACAACAAGCCGTCGAAGCTGCCGCCGTCGCGGAAGAAAACGACGCGCCGCTCATCAAGCTGGTCAACTCGCTTGTCTCGGAAGCATTCAAATTGCGCGCGTCGGATATTCATCTCGAACCGCTGGTGAAAAAATTCCGCGTGCGCTACCGCATTGACGGGATGTTGCAGGAGATGAAAGACCCGCCGAAGCGTTTGCAAGCGCCCATCATCGCGCGGCTGAAAATCCAAGCGAACATGAGCATCGCGGAGCATCGCATTCCGCAAGACGGTCGTATCCAAATCAACGTCGGCCCGAAGTTCGTGGATTTGCGCGTCTCGTGTTTGCCCACGGTCCATGGCGAAAGCATCGTCATGCGTATCTTGGACAAGGACGGTTTGAAACTCGGTTTGCCGGAACTTGGTTTCTTGACGGACGACCAGCAGACGTTCGAGCGTTTGATTTCTTTGCCCGACGGAATTTTGCTCGTCACCGGCCCGACCGGCTCTGGCAAAACAACGACACTTTACTCCTGCCTTAATTTCATCAACCGCCCCGACCGCAAAATCATCACGGTGGAAGACCCGGTGGAATACGTCCTCGCGGGCATCAACCAAGTGCAAGTCAACGAACACGTCGGGCTGTCGTTCTCGCGGGCGTTGCGCGCGATGCTGCGTCAGTCGCCGAACGTCGTCATGCTGGGGGAAATTCGCGATTTGGAAACGGCGTCCATCGCCATCAACGCGTCGCTCACCGGCCATTTGGTGTTCTCCACGCTGCACACCAACGACGCGCCCAGTGCCGTCACGCGCTTGATTGACATGGGCGTGAAACCGTTCCTCGTCGCCTCGTCTGCGCGCTGTCTGATGGCGCAACGGCTCGTGCGAAAAATCTGCAAGCAATGCGCCGCGCCCTACACGCCCACGGCAGACGAACTCCGCCCGCTCAACCTCACGCCGGAACAAGTCGCGACCGCGACGTTCAAAAAAGGCAAGGGTTGCAGCAACTGCAACGGCTCCGGCAATCGCGGGCGTTTCGGTGTGTTCGAGATTTTCACGATTGATGACGAAGCGCGGAAATTGATTTACGAAAAAGTGCCATCGTCCGTGTTGCGCGCGCGGGCGCGGCAGGCGGGAATGCGCTCGTTGCGCGAAGACGGCATCCGCAAAGTTTTGTCCGGCATGACGACCGTGGAAGAAGTCGTGCGCTCGACCATCGCCGACGAAGGCTAAACCAAGGAAGAATGAAAAATGAAAAATGAAGAAGTAAAACTTCCGCTAACGCTGCGCCCATTGCGCGCACTGTTTTCATTCTGCATTCTTAATTCTTAATTCTACATTCTCATTTTATGTCCTACCAAATGTCCGATCTCTTGCAGTTGATGGTGTCCGAAGGCTCGTCCGATTTGCACATCCGCGTCGGCACGGCGCCAACCATCCGCGTCCACGGCATCTTGCACCGCGTCGAAGGCCCCGCGCTCACGCCGGAGGACGCCGAGGAGCTGATGCGCTCCATCACGTCCGACGACCACATCCAGCACGTCCGTGAACGCGGCGGCGCAGACTTCGCGTTCGCGTTCGGCGACGCCGCGCGTTTCCGCGTGAGCGTGTTCAAGGAAAAAGGAAATTTCGCCATGGTGCTGCGGCAAATCCCCAGCAAGATGCTCACGATGGAACAAATCGGCATTCCGCCGTCCATCAAAGACCTGTTGCTCAAACCGCGCGGACTCATCCTCGTCGTCGGCCCCACTGGCTCTGGCAAAACGACCACGCTCGCGTCGCTGCTCAACCTCGTGAACGAAGAGCGCGACGAAGTCCATCTCATCACCATCGAAGACCCCATCGAGTATTACCACAAGCACAAGAAAGCGCTCATCACCCAGCGCGAAGTTCATGTGGACGTGCCGAACTTCGCCGAAGCGTTGCGCCGCGCGCTGCGCCAAGACCCGGACATGGTGCTCGTCGGCGAAATGCGCGATTTGGAAACCATCGAAGCCGCCATCACCGCCGCCGAAACCGGTCACTTGGTTTTCGGCACCTTGCACACCACCGGCGCGGCCAAGACGATTGACCGCCTCGTGAACGCGTTCCCACAGAACCAGCAGGAGACCATTCGCATTCAGCTTTCCACCGTGTTGCAAGGCGTGATTTCGCAGTTGCTCATCCCGCGCATTGATAAGCCCGGTCGAGTGGCGGTGTTCGAAATCATGATCAACACGCCATCCATCGCCGCGCTCATCCGCGACAATAAAACCTTCCGCCTCCAGTCCGACATCCAGACCGGTTCCAAATACGGCATGGTCACGCTCGACTCGTTCCTCATTGAAAAATACATGGAAGGCAAAATCGCACGCGAAGAAGTCATCTCCAAAGCGATGGACCCGATTACCGTGCAGCAAAAATTGCAGGAACTGGAACTCGCCCAAGCCGTCGGCGAAAAATCCGGCGTCAAAGTGGACGCCAAGAAAAAATAATTTTCCATGTCCGACCTCGCCAACCATCCGCTGCTCGCGCTCATCCGCAGCCAAAATTTGCTCGACGATTTGCAGTTCGAGGACGCCCTCGCCGAAATCGAGCGCAGCGGCAAACCGCCCGGCGAAGTCCTCGCCAATCTCGGCCTTGTGGACGCCAAAACGCAGTTGCAAATCATGGCGGATTACCTTGGCACGATGGTCGTGACCGTGGGCGAGACTGCGCCGTCGGCGGAGCTGCTCAAGTGCGTGCCGCCCGCGACGGCGCGGACTTACCAATGTTTCCCCGTCGCGCTGAACGGCAATGCGCTCCAGCTCGCGCTGGCCGACCCATTCAATTCCGCGCACGTGGACGAACTCGGCTTCGTCATCAAACGCGATTTGCAAATCGTCGTCGCCGCGCCGGATTCGATTCAGCGCGCGATTGAAAAACATTACGGACAGGAGACCGCCTCCATGTCCGACGTGCTCAAAGAAATCGGCGACACTGGCATTGCCGAAACCAACACGGACGCGGCGGACGAGGCCGCGCTCGCCGCGCTCGCCGACGCCGCGCCCATCGTGCGCTTCGTCAACATGGTGCTCTCGCAAGCCGTGAACGACCGCGCGTCGGACATTCACTTCGAGCCGTTCGAGGACGAATTCAAAATCCGTTACCGCGTGGACGGGGTGCTTTACGAAATGTCGCCCCCGCCAAAGTCGCTCGCGCTCTCGGTGATTTCGCGCATCAAAGTCATGGCGAACCTGAACATCTCCGAGCGCCGGATGCCGCAGGACGGTCGCCTCTCCGTGCCGGTCAGCGGGCGCACGGTGGACTTGCGCGTTTCGACTTTGCCCACAGCGTTCGGCGAATCCATCGTGCTGCGTGTGCTCGATCGCGCGGCCATCAGTTTGGAATTGGAGACGCTCGGCTTTCCGCCGGCCATTTACGACTACGTCACCGAAGTCATTCAACGCCCAAACGGAATTTTCGTCGTCACCGGCCCGACCGGCTGCGGCAAAACGACGACGCTCTACTCCTGCCTGCGCCGCGTGAACACGATTGACACGAAATTGCTCACGGCGGAAGACCCGGTGGAGTTTGACATTGAAGGCATCATGCAGGTTCCCATCAACGAGGGCGCGGGCATGACGTTCAGCAAAGCCCTGCGCTCGTTCCTGCGCCAAGACCCGGACATCATCATGGTCGGCGAAATGCGCGATTTGGAAACCGCGCAGATTTCCATCCAAGCCTCGCTCACCGGCCACTTGGTCTTGAGCACACTGCACACGAATGATTCGCCCGGCGCCGTCACGCGTCTGGTGGACATGGGCGTGGAACCGTTTTTGATTTCGTCCACGCTCTGCGCCGTGCTGGGGCAACGCCTCGTGCGCCGCGTTTGCAAAGAATGTCGCACGCCGTTTGAGCCGACCGAGCAGCAATTAAATTTGCTCAACCTTTCGCTGCACGATCTCGGCGAGAAAAATTTCTTCTACGGACGCGGTTGTTCCACCTGCCACGACTCGGGTTACAAAGGCCGCAAAGGTATTTACGAACTGCTCGCCGTCACCGACGCCATCCGCAATCTCATCAACGACCGCGCGCCCACGCTCGTCGTCCGCCAGAAAGCTGTCGAGACCGGCATGGTCACACTCCGCGAAGACGGTTTGCGAAGTATCTTCGATGGTGATACTACTATTGAAGAAGTCGTGAAATACACCTGACCCCAAAGGAACGTTATGCCGAAATTCAACTACGTCGCCATGGACTCCAAAGGTAAGGAGACCAAGGGCACTCTCGAATGCGCCAACCAGAACGAAGCCATCGGGCGCGTCAAAGAGATGCAATTGTTCCCGACGAAGATTGTCGAGCTGGGTGCGGAGAAGCCCGCCAAAGGCGCGAAGGTCGCCCCCAAAGCCGGGGCGAAACCCGGCGCAAAAAAAGGCGGCGCGAACATCAACATCAACCTCAAGATTCCGTTCCTCGGTGGGCGCGTGAAATCGAAAGTGTTGGTCACCTTCACCCGGCAGTTGGCCACGCTGGTGGACGCCGGTTTGCCGCTGCTGCGCGGGATGCGCGTGCTGGAAAAACAGGAGCGGAATAAAAATCTCAAAGAAATCATCGGTAAGCTTTCCTTGTCCGTCGAAGGCGGCAGCACGTTCTCCGAAGGCCTCGCGCAACACCCCAAAGTTTTCAACAAACTTTACGTCAACATGGTCAAGGCCGGCGAACTCGGCGGTGTGCTCGAAGTCGTGCTGAACCGCCTCGCGCAGTTCCAGGAAAAGGCGCAGAAGATCAAAGGCAAAGTTGTCGCCGCCATGTTCTACCCCGTGGCCGTCGTCATCGTCGCCGTCGTCATCGTCGCCATCTTGATGGTGTTCGTCATCCCGAAGTTCGAGGAAGTGTTCCAAGGTTTGCTCGACGGCCAGCCGTTGCCCGCGTTCACCCGCCTCGTGCTTGGCATCAGCCGCGCGATCAAAGATAACATCCTCGTCACGCTCGGCGCGCTGGTCGTGACCGTTATCGCGTTCCTGTCGTTCATCAAAACCAAGTTTGGCCGTCACTGCTGGGACAAGTTCAAGATGAAAGCTCCCGCCGTCGGCCCGCTCGTCAGCAAGCTCGCCATCGCGAACTTCGCGCGAACGCTCGGCACACTCGTCAGTTCCGGTGTGCCGATTTTGCAGGCCTTGCAAATCGTCCGCGAAACCGCTGGCAACGTCATCGTCG
>JBJOPC010000101.1:0-6141 GCA_046050965.1 Verrucomicrobiota bacterium
ATGTCCACGCGCGTGACCTGTTGCATGCCGGTGAAGCCATCAAGCTCCACCTCGGTCACCGCCGCGCCGTAAGCGAAATAATGAAACGGCTTGCCGCGTCCGGCCGCGCGATCCCAATGAATCCCCGGCGTGGCGTAATAACCGGTCGCGGACAAACTGACGCGGCTGAAATAGGCTTTCTGCGCGACTTGGGCGAAAGTCAACTTCACCTCGGGAAAATCGCGGTGAAAAACCAAGCCGTCCGCGAAAACCAAGCCCTCTTCATTTGTAGGAGACGACGTGAGGAGGCTCTGACTAATTCCGCTTCCTGATTTTGATTTGATACTCGTCACCTCGTCACCTACAAGTTTCAAAGCAATCGGTGCGAGCCGGGCGCGCAAAATTTCGCAGGCATTTTTCACCGCCGCGCCGTTCAAGTCTGTGCCCGCGCTCGCCGCCGTCGCGGAAGTGTTCGGCACTTTGTCGGTGCTGGTGGTCATCACGCGGATGTCCGCCAGCTTCACGCCAAGCGTTTGCGCGGCGATCATCGAGACGTTCGTGTGCAATCCCTGGCCCATCTCCGTGCCGCCGTGATTCAATTGCACCGTGCCGTCCTGATAAATCAGAACAAGCGCGCCGGCTTGATTGAGATGCGTGACGGTGAAACTGATGCCGAACTTCACCGGCGTCATCGCGAGGCCGCGTTTGCGATGCGGATGCGCGGCGTTCCACGCGGAAATCTCTGCGCGACGTTTTTCCAGTTCGGCAGATTTTTTCAACTCATGCCAAATCGTTTGAATGCGATTGTCTTCGATCAACTGGCCGTAGTGCGTGGTGTTTGTCTCGCCGCGGCCGTGATAGAGATTTCGTTCGCGCACAACTTCTGGCGGCAAACCCAGCCGACGCGCGACGCGATCCAAAATTTCCTCGATGACCAACATCCCTTGCGGTCCGCCGAAACCACGGAACGCGGTGTTCGACGAGAGATGCGTCTTGGCAACCTGTCCGCGAAATTCCACGGCAGGAATGTAATAGCTGTTGTCCAAATGAAACAACGCGCGATCAGTGACGGCCTGCGATAAATCCTGCGACCAGCCGCCGTTCGACCACAGATGCGCCTGCACGGCGAGAAGTTTTCCTTCGGCGTCGAAGCCCACCTTGAACTTCGCGAGAAACGGATGGCGATGCCCCGTGAGCATCATGTCTTGATCGCGATTGAAGCGCACGCGCACCGGCTTGCCCGTGTGATGCGCGGCGAGCGCGGCGAGCGCAGCGGGCGTCGCCGCCTGCGTTTCCTTGCCACCGAAACCGCCACCCATGCGCGGCATTTGCACCACGACTTTGTTCGCCGGCAAATGCAAAACGTGCGAAACAATCTGCTGCACTTCGCTCGGATGTTGCGAGGACGTGGTGACAACGACCGCGCCATCTTCGCCACGTTCGGCGTGTGCCGCCTGCGTTTCGAGATAAAAATGTTCCTGCCCGCCGAACTCAAATTCACCTTCCAATGTTAGCGGTGCGGCGGATAAATCTTTCGGCGCATCACCACGGCGGATGAAGTTCGGTTCGTTATGAAAACTGTTTTTGGCGATGGCATCGCGCACCGTGAGAATCGGCGCAAGCGGTTCGTATTCGACGACAACTTTTTCCGCCGCCGCGCGACACGCTTCCGCTGAATCGCCGACCACGAGCGCGACGAGATGGCCGTGAAACAAAACCTCTTTGTCTGCGAGCAAACTTTCATCCTGCTTCACCGCGCCGACGTCGTTGCGTCCGGGAATATTTTCGGCGAGCAACACGGCTTTGATACCGGGCATCTGACGGGCAACGGTGGCGTCACGCTTGAGAATTTTCGCGTGTGCGTGCGGCGAGCAAACTGGCCAGACTTCGAGAAAATTTTTGCCGCACGTCTGGTCGTCCACATACATCGCCTCGCCGGTGACGTGTTTGTGTGCGCTTTCGTGGGGGATGGTCGGGGGCGCGGACTTTAGGCCGCTTCGACGTTCGAGCAGTGAAGCGGCGTGAACGCCGCGCTCCGACTCGCCTGCAATAAACTTCTCCAGCAAACTCGTGATGAGGCCGCTGCGGTATTCGGCTGTGCCGCGTGCGTCCGAAATCGGTGTGAACTCGGCGCACAAAATCGGAAGCGCGCCTTGAATTGTTTCCTTGCTCCAATTTTTTCCAATCAGCGCGGCTTCTGTTTTTTTGGCGCGCGACGGCATGGCTGCGACCCCGCCGTAGCCAAGTCGCACATGACGGATGATATTTTGCGAATCCACATCCACGACGAACGCGCCCGCGACGGTGCTGATGTCCATTTCGCGACGCTTGGAAACTTTGAGCCACACCGTTTTACGCGTGACATTCGGCGCAGACACTCCGCGCGGAATCACAATCGCTTTCAAAATTTCGCCGGGCTGAAGAGCCGTCTTGCGATACGAGACAAAGAATTCGCTGATGGACAATGTCCGCTCACCGGCGGCTGATGCGATTACTACCTTTGCATCCAAGGCGAGCAGGCACGGCGCGCTGTCGCCGATGGGCGAGGCGGTGACGATGTTGCCGCCCATCGTTGCGCGGTTGCGGATCTGTCGCGAGCCGAACACTCGTAGCATGTCGCCGAGCATCGGAAACTCTTTGCCAAGTTGGTCTTCGATTTCCGTGAGCGTGACGGCTGCGCCGATTTGCCATTCGGTTTCCGTTGACTTGATTTCCTTCAACTCCGCGACGGCTTCGGTGGAGATGAGCGTGGAAAACTTTTTGTAACGCTTCGTGATGTCGAGGCCGAGTTCCGTTGCGCCTGCGATGAGTCGGGCGTCGGAGTGGTTCTGCAACAACTCAAATAATTTCGCCAGCGAAGTGGGGCGAAAGAATTTTTCGTCGTCAGCTTCGTAGCGAACCGCACCAAGCTTCTTGGCGGATTTCCGCAAGCGTTCGGCAAATGAATCTTCTCCGTTCCGCGCGCTGCGCGTCGCGAAAGCGTCCACCGCCGCATCGCGAATCGGGCGATAGCCGGTGCAACGACAGAGATTTCCGGCAAGCTGCTCGTCGAGGTCGTCGCCGGTCTTCAAATCCTTGCGGTAATAACCCTCAAACATCGAACAGATGAAACCGGGCGTGCAGTAGCCGCATTGCGAGCCGAGATGCTCGACCATCTTCTGCTGCACGGGATGCAGAGTTGGGAGATTGGAGTTGGGAGATGGCAGATGGGAATGGCAGACACCTTCGACGCTGATGACTTCTCTTCCGGCGACAAGACACACCGGCATGATGCAACTGTTCACCGCGCGATAAGTTGCTTTGCCTTTTGAATCGCGTTCGACAATCGCGACGGAGCACGCGCCGCAATCGCCTTCCGCGCAACCTTCCTTCGAGCCAGTGAGACCAGTGCCGCGCAAAAAATCGAGCAGCGTCGTGTTCGGCGAAAGCGCTTCGACGCGAACCGGCTTGCCGTTCAGGGTGAATTCAAATGCGGCGGCCATAATCCTTGTAAATCGTTTTCAAAGCGTAGCCGAAAATTTATCTCGTGCAACTTCTCCGCAATGCGCTGGTAGGGCGGGTCAGTCCTCTGCCCGCCGTTCGTGCGAACGTCAAAACTCTACAATCACATCCTTGCCAAACGTCAATCCAGCAACTTCGGCAGCGAGCCGGATAATATTTTTCTTGAGAACATTATTTAGATTTGTTGCAACAAGCCAACCGTCCGGCAATGTCTCGCGCATTTCGCGGAGGTCTTCACGGTCTGGATAAAGTTCTTCGGGCAAGCGGGCGATATAACGCCGCTTGCGTCCCTGTGCATCCGGATGCTGCGAACAGCGTTCAAGAAAAGTTGGATTATTTTTAGCCAGTTCTCGAAGGACAATGACCATTGCATCCTTCGCGTTGTGATAAGCGTGCGACTTACCAAGAATAACAAGTTTTCCGCTCCGAGAAGATTCGCCGCTTGTCACTGAAACTGCTGGGCGAGTTGACACGCGAGATTGCTCAGAAATGTTGCGCTGTGCTGACTCGACAATAATTGTCTTGCCGAGTCCGGCAAGAAACTCCGCAACTTCATCATTGTCAGGCCGGACACCGGTCTTTGATTCAACCGCACTCGCAACAAGATCAACCAAATCTTCATCGCCCTTTTCCACCAGTTCGCGCCACGCTTCTGGAATTGCGGCCTTCGCTTGCGAGCGGCGGTTTCGACTGCGATATTCTTTGCGAGCCGTTTCAAGCGCCTCTCCCGACTCGACTCTTGAACGTTCAAGATAGCGGCGAAGTATTTCGGCGGCTTCGGCTGGCGGACGCTCGTAAAGGTCGAGTTTGTAAACACGTCTGTCCTCGTAGCTGCCTTGTTCCGCTGGCAAATAAAAACTCCATGTCCTGCCATCGGTGAGAACGACAAATGGAACTCCAGTATGAAAAGCGTATTCGAGTGCCTGCCGAACGGATTCTTCGGCTTTGCCGGGCTGTTTGACTTCAATAAAGTCAGCCGGTTTGGATGGTGGATGGCAAAGAGCAAAATCTACACGCCCCTCGCCAGTTTTGTATTCCGGCCAAACTATTGTTGTGTCCCAAGTGTCCCAACCGAGTTCTTGAAGCACTCTGAGAACAATGCCTTGGGAAATTGCCTGCTCATTTGGAAACCGTCCTTGGCGAAGGCGGGTTGTTATGTCGGTCAGCGTGGTTTCGAGTGACATACTTTGCTTTTATGTTTTGACTGACGATGAGGTTACGTTTTACGTCACCGTGCGACAAGCTTAACAAGGTGGGGCGCGTCACTCCGTGCGCGCCGTCGGCGGTTGCTGACAAATCGGACGACTCACCACGCTCGCGGCGGGCAGAGGACTGCCCGCCCTACCTTGCGATTGTGTTTCCTCGCGCCTTTTCATTATCCTCGCAGCATGGATTTGCCCGTCCGCAAAAAGCTGCCACACACAATCCCCCAGTGGGTTGCCGAAGGCAGTTGGTTTTTCATCACCATCAAATGTGTGCCGCCGGGCAAAAATCAACTTTGCCGCGCAGACACCGGCGACGCCGTTCTTGCCGCGATGGAACACAACCACGACAAACTTGTTTGGCACTGCCGTCTTTGCCTGCTCATGCCGGATCACTTGCACGCTATCATCGCATTCCCGCGCGAGCCGGGAATGCAGGCGGTCATGTCAAACTGGAAAAAATTTGTCGCGGTCAAACACGGAGTCGAATGGCAGCGTGATTTCTTTGACCACCGCTTGCGCGACCAGAACGAACTGGATGAAAAGACCAGCTATATCCTGATGAATCCAGTCCACAAAGAATTGTGTGAGCGCATTGAAGATTGGATTTGGGTTTTTCGTCCCAACGACCGCCCGCCACCGATGCTCGGTTATTGAATCAAACCCAAATTGGTAGGGCGGGCAGTCCTCTGCCCGCCGCCGAACGTGGTGTGACATTCGAAACGTCATTGGCACACGAACGGCGCGCACGGAGTGACGCGCCCTACCATTTCAGGTCAATCAATCAACTCATACGCCGGCAACGTCAAGAACTCGGCGAACTCTTTTGCTTTCGACATTTCGCTGAACAGTTTCGCGGCGCGGGCGTAATTCCCCGCGCTAAACCGCGCGCTGCCGACTTCTTTTTCGATACGCGCCATTTCCTGCGGCAGGATTTCGTCGTAAAGCTGCGTCGTGATTTTGCGGCCGTCGGCGAGCGCGGCGTTGTGTGCCAGCCATTGCCAGATTTGTGCGCGGGAAATTTCGGCGGTGGCGGCGTCTTCCATCAGATTGTAAAGCGGCACGCAGCCGTTGCCGCCCAGCCAAGCTTCGAGATATTGCACGCCCACACGGATATTTCCGCGCAAACCGTCCTCGGTGATCGTGCCGGTCGGGACGGCCAGTAAATCTTTCGCGGACACGTTCACGTCGTCGCGCTGTTTGGAGATTTGATTCGGCGTCGGCATGTGTTTGTCGAACGCCTGAAGCGCGACGGGCACGAGGCCGGGATGCGCGACCCAAGTGCCGTCGTGACCGTCGCCGGCTTCGCGTTCCTTGTCGGCGAGGACGCGGGCGAGCGCAGCCTCGTTCGCCGCCGGATCGCTCTTGATGGGAATCTGCGCCGCCATGCCGCCCATCGCGTGCGCGCCGCGACGATGACAGACCTTGATGACGTTCAGGCAATACGCGCGCATGAACG
>JBJOPC010000102.1:0-14597 GCA_046050965.1 Verrucomicrobiota bacterium
AACACGTCGCTACGTTCCCGCGCCGCGCGAATCTTGCCACCAACTTCTCGCCGAGACGCAGCTTGAATACTCCCTCGCCCAGCGGGAGAGGGTGGGGGAGCGGGAGAACGGCTGGTAAACCAAAACGCTTTCGGTCACGTCAGGAAATGCGGCGCGTTCTCCCTCACCCTTAATCCCTCTCCCGCTGGGAAAGGGAGACGCGCCGCCAAAACGCGACGAAGGAAAATGAAGAACGCCCCCCTACGTTCCCGCGCCGCGCGAATCTTGCCGCCGACTTCTCGCCGAGACGCGGACTGAATACTCCCTCTCCCAGCGGGAGAGGGTATTTGGCCGTGATGGAGTAATTATCCGTCGGCACGGTGAGGTTAGTGCCAGAGCTGTTGTAGAGCGTCACCTGAAACTCCGGGCCACGGATGGTCAGTTGCGCGGCCGCAGGCACCGCGCTGACATCAAGTTTGCCGAACGCGCGGGGCAGGACGATTTGGCCGAGGTTGTGCCCGCCATACCAAGTGAACAGATTCGTGGCGAAAGTGACCCCTTTGGGATGCGTGACCGTGAGCCGGTGGCTGCCGAGCGAAATCATCTGTCCGCTAAACACCGATTGGCCATCGAAGGTGACGGTCGGTTCCTGATAGCTTCGCTGACCGCTGACCGTGGCAGAAAAATTCAGGCGCGTATCGAGCATCAGGCGTTGATGGAGCCGGATGCCGTAAAGCACCAATACGAGCAGGAACCACCACGCGAGCGGGCGGAAGACCCGCGCCCACAGCCGAATTGAACCGTTACCTGAATCGCTCATAAATTATTTTATGCGACGGTGCTGGTGCTGCTTAATCCCCGCTGAGGCGAGTGACGCGGAAGGGGAGTTTCCGCCAATAGTTTTGGCAGTTGACCGGTTCCCGGAACTGCCGCCATATTTGCGGCGGATTCTTGACTATGGGTATGTTCGGATTCAAGTCAAAAAAAGGCGAGCACGATGACGAAATCCTGCAGCACTGGATTTCGCCCGTCGACGGCTTCAGCTATCCTCCCACCGAGTTCTACGAGGCCGTCAAAAACGAACTCGCTTCCAAAAAAATTCCCCAGATGGAAATGTCCTACGTCGAGTTCGCCGAAGGCGGGCTGTTCTCGGACAAACGGACGTATCTCCGGCTCATGCGCGAACGGATGACCATCGACATTTGCGCCGCGCCGTTCGGCAATCTTTACTTTTTCTCCTGTCGCACACTGTTCGTGCCGCCGGTGATCGAACTCTGGCATCTGCTGTTCGTCGCTGGTTTATTTTTCGGCATCTATCTGCTGCTGGTCAAATATCTCGGCGTGGTGTTCGCGGCGATCGCACTCGTCACTTTGGTCGCAGCTATTTTCCAAGTATTGCGGAACACGCTGACCATGGGGCTTTACCAGTTGGATTCGCTGTTGGTCAAATTGGCGGCCATTGGTCCCATCTACGAAGTGTGGTTCCGCAAGGAAACCTACTATCGCCATGACACCCGTTTGCTGTATCTGGGCATCGTGCCACAGGTGGTGCAGAAGCTGGCCGAAGAAGTCACCGCCGCCAAAGGGGTGAAGTTGGTGCAGCAATTTCAACGCAATCCGATTCTGGGCGAACTCTACCAAGCCTTGCCGCCGACCGATAAGCCCTGAGGACTATGGGCACGATCCACGAACAACTCTCCGAACAGTTTTATCAGTGGGAGTTGCGTGGGCGAGGTTGGCAGGTGTTCGACGGCCCGGTGCATCCCGAACCGCCGTTCCAAGTTTTTCGCGGACACTTTTTACCCGACATTCCCGCCGTGGACGATGGTCGTCGCTCCAGCTTCATCGGTTCACTCGCCAAAAAGTTGTTAGCCCCAAAAGTTGAATCGAGGGCATTATGCTTATTCGGAAGAAGAACGCACCACCACGGTCTACGCCGAGTCGTCCGCCAATGTGACCATCGCGCCGCGGTTCGGATCGGCGACGCTGGAAAGCGAACCAACGGGAGCCACGGCCTTCGATGAGAACGGCCGGAAGCTGGGCAACACTCCGATCACGTTGCAGCAACTCAACGCCGGGCTGTGGAAGTTCAGTCTCGAACGTGACAACTACGAATCGGTCGTCACCCGCCTGGTCATCGTGGCGAACCAGACCAATCGTTTTCAGACCAACCTAGTGAACCGTTATTACGCGGCGGCGATGCGCGACGCCCGGAGTTATTTCAAAGCGGGTCGTTACGAAGAAGCGGCGATGTCTGCTGATGAAGCGCTCAAACACAAAGCGGCGGATACGGCGGCGACGGATTTACGGCGCGAGGCTTTAGGCTTCAGTCATCTGGCGCTGGCCAAACGTAATGCCGAGCGTGAGAATTTTTCCGAAGCCATTGCCGAACTCAATAAGGCGACGAAATTTATTCCCGACTACGCCGAAGCCAAACAACTGCTGGCCGATTACACCCAGCGCGAAGCCAACCGAGCGGCGGCTGAACAAAAGCACGCAGCGGAGTTGGCCGAGCAAGCACGACGGCAACAGGAGGCCGATTTAGCCGAACGTCGGGCGCAGGAGAAAATTCGGGAACTGCATAATTCATTCAACGTGCTGGTCAGCGGCTTTGAAGGCGCGAACCAATTTCAGGAACACGAACTGGTGGTTGCCGGTGAGGTGAACACTATCGGCGCGGCTATCAGACAGGTGTTATCCGAAGGCGACCCCAAATTCCGCATCGTTCGTGCGGAACAACCGCGTTCAGATTTGTATGCGCTGCAGGCGCGGCAGTTGATGGTCTTTAGCTATCGAGACTGTTTTGTGGTGTGTAGCCAAGTGCGCGACGGTGAGGTGCGGATTCTGTTCAAGGTGCTGGAATACGATCATCTGCCGGTGCTGAATCTGTTGGGAGGAATTCTCACCGCCGCCATCACGCAGCCGCAAAAGACCGAAGCGATGCAGGAACAATTTCAAAAGCAAATCCGCGAAGGCGCGCCGATGGTGGAAGCGAGAATCCGTCAGGCCATCGGGAAATAGAACCGCGTAGCTGAAGCGCGGCAAGCTTGCCTTTACCCGTAGAAACGGCCATAGTGTTCCCAAGGTGAAAGGTATCACCGATACGCAACCAATCCCATGAACCACTCTGAAATCGATCAAGTGAGTCTGGAGCTCGCCCGCCGGATCGCTGAACGGCTGCGCTGGCAACCGGAGTTGGTAGCTATTGCCCAGACGAATCTCATGCGCTGGTCCGAATTGAATCGCTCCGTGCCGTCGCTGCTCCGTTGCTATGGCGAATGGGAACAGATTCTTGCCCGTCCGCTGGATGAGGTTTGTGATTTGCTGTGCGCGGAAACCGACAATGCCCAGCGCCTGCGTCAAAATTCACCCTTCGTCGGCGTGCTGACGCCGACAGAAGTTTGGGAAGTCAAAGCCCGCTTCCGCCATGCACCGGCAACAGCTTGAGCATATCATCCGCGCCGCCGCCGGCATCACCGGCGCGTCGGAGTTTGTCATCGTTGGCAGCCAATCGGTCTTGGGTCAATTCCCGCAAGCTCCCGATGAATTACTGGTGTCCATCGAAGCGGATGTCTTCTCCCTGCGCGACCCGGCTGATGCTGATTTGATTGATGGCTCCATCGGCGAAGGCTCCCCGTTTCATCAGACCTTCGGTTATTACGCCCACGGCGTCGGTCAGGAAACCGCCGTGCTCCCGGCGGGCTGGCGGGAACGACTCGTGCCCGTGCACAACTCAAACACCGGTGGCGGCACCGGCCTGTGTCTGGAGATTCATGACTTGGCAGTTTCTAAACTGGTGGCTGGCCGGGAAAAGGATGTGGATTTTATCGGTGGTCTGTTGCGGCATAACCTCGCGCAACCGTCGGTCATTCGTGAACGATTGACCAAAACTGAATTGGTCACCGACCGCCGACAAACTTGGCGTATGGCCTTCGGGGTGTCTCCGTCGCCGAACTGCTGCTGGACGATATTGATTGGCAGCGGTCTCGAATCCGAATCCGCGCCAAAAAAGGCGGCAAGGAAGTGGTGCTGCCGCTCATGGACTCCGTGGGTGACACTCTCGTTCGTTATCTCCGCCACCGAGTTGACAAAACACCGTTCCGGGAAGTTTTCCTCACGGTCAAAGCGCCAGTGCGTCCGCTCAACAGTCTGGCTATCTCCCGCCTCGTACGTGATTACATGCACCAGGCTGGCATCACCATGGCCGGTGCCGGTGCCAGAACGCTCCGTCATTCCTGGGCGATTCGAGCCTTGGCGAACGAGTCGCCGATCAAATCCATCGCCGACGTGCTAGGCCATCGTTACATCGACACCACGTTCATCTATGCGAAGGCGGATTTGAAGACCCTGCGCGAAGTGGCCATGCCCTGGCCGAAGAAAGGATGACCGTATGGCAACGTGCCTCTTTCGCAGCCCACTGGCTTTCCGGCTCCAATGCTTTTTGGAAACTCGCAAGACAGCGGGCCGGCGCGGTATCGCCAGCCAGAAAATCCTCATTTACCTCGACCGCTTTCTGTGGAGTGAACTCCAACCGGGAGAAACCATCACCCGCGAAGTTGCCGAGCACTGGATCAAGAGCATGGAATCCTTGAGCATCGGCACCCGGATCAACCGTATCTCCATGCTGCGCCAGTTCTGCCTGTATCTGGCTCACTTCGATCCGCGAACCTGTGTTGTTCACCGGAGCTTTTTGCCGCGCCGCACCCGTCCGACACCATATATTTATACCCGAAAGGAAGTGCAACAAATCATCGCCGCAGCCAGGCGGGTTGGTCCACGCGGGAGTTTGCGACCGGCCGTCATATCCAATCTCGTCGGATTGCTCTACACGACCGGCTTGCGAATCGGCGAAGCATTGAAGCTGACGCTGGCAGACGTTGACCTCAGAAGGCGTGTGCTGCTAATCCGCGAAACCAAGTTCAAAAAATCTCGCAACGTTCCTCTGTCCTCTTCCGCGGCGACGCAGCTTCGGGTTTATTTGCGTCAGCGCCGCAGGGCTGGCATGTCCGCTTCCACCGACTCGCCACTCTTTGTTAATCTCCGGGGAAAGCGTTACGGGCAGGCGGGGTTCACCACCATCTTTCTGGAAATCATCCGCCAGATCGGCATCCGTAAGCCGCCGGGTCAACGCGGCCCGCGCATCCATGACTTTCGTCATTCCTTTGCTGTCAACCGCCTGCTTGCCTGGTATCGGGAAGGAGCGAATCTGGCCGCCAAGCTGCCGGTTTTATCCACCTACCTTGGACACTCCACAGTGACCTGCACCGAAGTTTATCTCCACGCCACAGCGGAGTTGTTGGAGGGCGTGGGCCGGCGGTTTCATTCCCACTTCGCGGTTCCACCACTAACCCGAAAGAAAACTCATGGCAAAGACTGACATCGCAATGTCCATTCACGGCTTTTTCGAACAACATCTGCTTTCCCAGCGTGGCCTCAGCGGCCACACCGTGTTGGCTTACCGGGACACCATGAAACTTTTTCTGGAGTTCGTCTGCCGTCAGCATCGAAAAGCCTGCACCGCCCTGACTCTGGAAGACCTGACCGCCGACACAGTTCGCGGCTTCCTGGATCATTTGGAGCACGGCCGCAAAAATAGTGTGCCAACTCGGAATGCCCGGCTGGCCGCCATCCATGCCTTCTTTAATTACCTGGCCAGCATTGACCCCCGTCACATGGCACAGGCTCAGACCATCCTGGCAGTTCCGTTCAAGCGCCAAACCCACCGGGTCGCGGAATATTTGGAACGGGATGAAGTGCTCAAAATCTTTGCCGGTATTGATGGCCGGACGTTGCCGGGCCAGCGGGACGATGCCCTATTGCGCCTGCTCTACAACACCGGGATGCGAGTGCAGGAATTGGTTGACCTGGACGTCAATCATCTGCGGTTCAGCCGTCCGCACACCGTCCGCATCCACGGCAAAGGCCGCAAAGAACGGACTTGCCCGCTCTGGAAAGAAACCGTCGCCGCTCTCAAAGCGTATTTACACAAACGCGGTGTCCGTCTGGATGACGCGACACCGCTTTTCCCCAACCGCGAAGGCAATCGGCTCACCCGTTTTGGGGTGCGCTACATCATTGCCCACCGCGTCTCTGAAGCTGCAAACGCCTGTCCGTCACTGCTCGCCAGAAGAGTCACTCCGCATACCTGGCGTCACACCACCGCGATGCACCTGCTCCAGTCCAATGTTGACCTGAACATGATCCGGTCCTGGCTGGGCCACGCTTCCATTGAAACCACCAACGGCTATGTCGAGATCGATCTGGAGATGAAACGCAAAATGCTTCAGTCCTGTAAGAAACTGATCCCCACGAGGAAACCGCACTCTTCATGGCAAAAGAATCCCGACCTCCTCTCTTGGTTGTCGGGGCTTTAATCATGATGGAAAGAAAAACCGCAGCGCTGTAAAAAAGCACTGCGGTTATGTGAAGTTGACCGTTTCAAAACGGACGGTCGGGCTGCTCTTGTGAGAGCGGCTTCGTACTATCCACCGGCGAGACATCGGGGGAGCGCAACTCAATGACGCCAGGAGCAACGCAGGTGACCTGAACGTGACTGCCCGGATTAAAACCCGCTCGCTCCAGCCATTGTCCCGTGATACGGATCTTTGGCTTTATGAGGCCCTTCGAGAAGTCACCATCAGCCTCAATCTTCAACTTGCGAACGGGTGGGTCCAACTCAGTTTGTTGGAGTGATTTGCTCTCAGGCATAACACCCCTTTCGCTGTGGAATCCCTAATGTCGCGAGCGCCGCCAACCGGCCACTGCACATAAACCGGCGCTCCACATAACATAACCATCCGTCCGGGGATTCAACTCCTTCGGAAGCGGACATCAAGGTGACGCGGGATTTGATCCGCGCAGGACAGCTCTTGAAGATCGAGGTGCTCGACCATGTCGTCATGGGACAGCCGGACTTCAAATCGTTACGGACGTTGGGTTATTTCTATAACTAAAAAACCACCCCGACCAGTCATGGTCGGGGCTTTTTGTTAGTTAACGGTGGATTGATTCGCAGGGCTACGGTTCGCTTCAAGGCGCGCATTTCAACTTCTTGGCGGATGCCTTGTGCGTCCAGAAAATCTCGCAAGTCGCTGCCACGAAGTTTTCGATTATTTATTAGCCGCAGCGGCGATCAACCGATCCAAACGTGCCAGACAAGTTTGTCGGCGGTCAGTGGATAATTCGGTTTTGGTCAACCGTTCACGAATGACCGGTGCTTGTGCGAGACGGTGACGCAGCAGGCCGCCAATAAAATCTACATCCTTTTCCCGGCCAGCCACCAATTTGGAAACAGCCAAATCGTGAATTTCCAGACACAAGCCGGTGCCGCCACCAGTATTTGAATTGTGCACGGGCACGAGTCGTTCCTGCCAGCCCGCTGGCAGCACGGCGGTTTCTTGACCGACGCCGTGGGCGTAATAACCGAAGGTCTGATGGAAAGGTGAACCTTCGCCGATGGAGCCATCAATCAAATCGGCATCCGCCGGGTCGCGCAGGGAGAAGACATCCGCTTCGATGGACACCAGTAATTCATCGGGGGCTTGCGGGAATTGACCCAAGACCGATTGGCTGCCAACGATGACAAACTCCGACGCGCCGGTGATGCCGGCAGCGGCACGGATGATATGTTCAAGCTGTTGCCGGTGCATGGCGGAAGCGGGCTTTGACTTCCCAAACTTCCGTCGGCGTCAGCACGCCGACGAAGGGTGAATTTTGACGCAGACGCTGGGCATTGTCCGTTTCCGCGCAGAGCAAATCGCAAACTTCGTCCAACGGACGGGCAAGAATCTGTTCCCATTCGCCATAACAACGGAGTAGCGACGGCACGGCGCGATTTAATCGCGACCAGCGGGTGAGGTTCGTCTGGGCAATAGCTACCAACTCCGGTTGCCAGCGCAGCCGTTCAGCGATCCGGCGGGCGAGCTCCAGACTCACTTGATCGATTTCAGAGTGGTTCATGGGATGGGTTGCGTATCGGTGATGCCTTTCACCTTGGCAACACTATGGCCGTTTCTATCGTCCAAGGCAAGCCTGCCGCGTTTTAGGCAAGTCTCCTAAAAAACTAAATGGGCGGTTCCGCCTAATGTTAGAACCCGCCCACCGACCAAGTATTCTCAGTCCGCAGCAATCTTAATCTTGGGCGGTTGAAATTTCAACGCCGCCTATTTCCCGATGGCCTGCCGGATTCTCGCTTCCACCATCGGCGCACCCTCGCGGATTTGCTTTTGAAATTGTTCCTGCATCCCTTCGGTCTTTTGCGGCTGCGTGAGAGCGGCGGTGAGCAGTCCGCCAAGCAGATTGAGCACCGGCAGGTGATCGTATTCCAGCACCTTGAACAAGATCCGCACCTCGCCGTCGCGCACTTGGCTGCACACCACGAAACAATCCCGGTAGCTCAAGACCAACAACTGCCGCGCCTGCAACGCATATAAATCTGAACGCGGTTGTTCACCACGGACGATACGAAATTTAGGGTCGCCGTCGGTTAGTGCCTGTTTGATGTTTTTGGACAAGGTTATCACGCCGCAAGGGTTCGGCGACCTCTACAACCCTGCCGAGCAACGCTTGAACCAGATGCTGGCCGAACTGCCGAAATTGGAAGCGGACTTGGCGCGCTTGAAAGTGGACAAGGTTTCGGTCGAAGAAGTGATCCACGAGGCGCGGAATCTTTACGAGCAATGGCCCAAACTGGGCGTTGACCAGAAGCGGGCGATTGTGGAATCCATCTTTGAACGGGTTGAAATCGGAGAAGGAAAAATCAAGATAACCTACAGCGGCTTACCTTCTTCTGAAGAACTGTGCAAAAACCAGCAGCAGATGGCTCCGGCGACTTGTTAGGCGTTTCCGGGTATCTGGAATATGGCATCATGTGGGCAATGGGCTGAGTGGTGAAGTGTAGGCACAAGCTCTGATGTAATCTTCCGATATGCCTGATAAATAGCCGTGAAAGTGATCGAGCTGAATCTGTAACGTCCGAGTAAGCAATGTAAATGGCACGCCTCGAATGCTGATGCTCGCGCAAGACAAACGGATATGCTTTTCGTGGTCGTCAATCCACGCACCGCCAAACAAAGTGTATGGAATGTCTGGAAAGAAATGGTCGTAACGCTCACCGCTAAACTTCTCGTCCATCGTGATGTGGATGGTGCGAAATATAAAACCCTGCTGCGTGATGCGCCGGTTTGGATAACGCCCGCCAGAAAGACGTGGATAAACAGTATAACCGTGCTTGGTGGCAAAAGTTGCCAATGGCGCATCAATCTCGGCGAGATGCTCGCCGAGGCGGTCATAATCTTCTATGGAATCCAGCGGCATATTTTAATGGCGCGAGGAACGCCTAACAGATGTTCGGGCGCAAAGTGCGGAATATCAAGTGAGGCATGGACAGGTTGTATTTCACACCTTCGTCAGTGTCAACCGGGGTTTAGGTCTTTTCCACCCGTGAATATTGAACCGACAAAGGCCGCAGTGCCGCCGCTGGTTCAACTCCGCCGCGCGCGGTCGTCTTTCTCGCGTTTGGCCATCCGCTTGGCGCGTTTTTCCAGCGCGGGCGTGAGGGTCTTGCGACCAGGGCGTTTGTCCAGTCCGTGCTGTTGCAGCGGCTTCCGGGGGCGACGCACGGTCTCGATGGTTTTCGGACGCGCCTTCGGCACGAGGATGACAGGGCAGCCTTCGTAGCCGAACGCCTTGCGGATTTCGTTGGAGAGATATTTTTTGTATTGGTCGGAGAGCAGTTCGTCGCGGTTGACGAAGAGCAGAAACGTGGGCGGTGCTTGGCGCACTTGCGTGGCGTAGAAAAATTTGAGCCGATGCCCCATGGAACTCACGGGCTGGCGGCGTTCCACGGCGTCGTTGATGGTGCGGTTCAAAATGGCGGTGGGAACTTTCTGCTGCAACTGCGCGGCGACGTAGCGCACGCCTTCGAGCAAACGATCGAGGTGAAAACCATTCTTCGCGGAGGTGAAAATCACGGGCGCGTAATCGAGGAAGAACAGGTGGTCCTGCACCCACTGGGCGAATTCGCCGAGGGTGGTGAGGCTTTTTCCCTGACCTTCGGTGCGCTTCTTTTGTTCGCGCTTGGAAATCTCATCGGTGCGCGCTTTGCGGACTTGTTCATCGAACAAATCCCATTTGTTGACGACGATGATGCAGGCTTTGCGGGACTCGACGATGGTGTCGGCGATTTTTTTGTCCTGCTCGGTGATGCCTTCTTGGGCGTCAATGACGAGCACGGTGATGTCGCTGCGGGCGATGGAATCTTGGGTGCGTTGGGCGCTAAAAAACTCCACGGTGTCGTCCACGCGGCGGGATTTGCGCAGGCCAGCGGTATCAATCAAAACGTATTTGGAGCGCACACCGTCGGTCTCCACCTCGAACGGCACGTCCACAGAATCGCGCGTGGTGCCGGGAATTTCGCTGACGATGACGCGTTCGGAATTGGTGAGCGCGTTGATGATGGAAGATTTGCCAACGTTGGGGCGGCCGACGATGGCGAGCTTGAGAGGCGCGGCGGGTTTGGGTGGGCGCACGGATGGTTTCTCGGTTCCGTCTTCGTTCAACTCGGGTTCCACGGTTTCCAAAACGGTGGGGACGTGCTCGGGCAAGAACTGCATGGCAGCGTTCATCAACTGCGGGATGCCGTCGCCGTGAATCGCGGTGACGGGAAAAACTTTTTCAAAACCGAGACGGTTGAATTCCAGCGCGCGGGTTTCGAGCCGGTAGGTGTCCACTTTGTTCACCGCGACGAGCACGGGCTTGCCGCTCTTGCGCAGGCGTTGCGCGACTTCTTCGTCGAGCGGCGCGACGCCGTCCACAACATTCACGACGAGCACGATGACGCTGGCGGATTCAATAGCCATGCCGACCTGCTCAATGGCGGCGGAGACGATAACGTCGCTGGATTTTTCGTGGCGGAGCAAGCCGATGCCGCCGGTGTCCACGAGCGTGAACGGGCGGCCTTCCCATTCGACTTCCGCCATGACGCGGTCGCGGGTGACGCCCGGCATATCGTGCACGATGGCGATGCGGCGGCGCGCGATGCGATTGAAGAGCGCGGATTTTCCGACGTTGGGACGACCGACGATGGCAATGAGACCTGACATGGCAGCAGGATAAGAAAAAAACGCAGCGGCGAAAGGTTAATTGCCATGGCTTTGAGTTTGAAGTTTCGCTTTTAGGCGGTTCAGCTTGGGTGCTGTCACCGCGCCGCCTAAAGGCGGAACGCCAAACCCTGCCCGACAGTTCTGGTGCTGGCGAATCAGCGAAGTCGTGTTAGCCTTCGCCATTCCATGTTGTGGTTATCTGTCATCGCGAAGTGGCGCGGCAAAATTTGTTTTGCCGCGTTGGTTTTTTTGCTCGCGCATACGGCGGGTGCGGCGGCTTATTTCGTCGCGCCGAACGGCGCGGACACAAATGCCGGCACGAGCAACGCGCCGTTTCTTTCCGTCATGCGCGCCCAAATGGCAGCGGCTGCGAACGACACCGTATATCTGCGCGGCGGGACTTATTTTCTGGTGAGCACCAACCTCACGGCGACCAACAGCGCATGGGCCATCGTGAACAATATAACGAAAAGCGGCGTGAGCTACGTCGCGTTTCCTGGCGAGCGGCCGGTGTTTGATTTCTCCGCCGTCCAACCGGCGGGCGAGCGGGTGACCGCGTTCCGGGTGACGGCGAATAACTGCACATTCAAAGGCTTTGACGTGGTGGGGGTGCAGATCACCATTATCACGAACCACACGCAGTCAGAATGTTTCCGCGTGGACGGCGGCAGCAGCAACCGCTTCGAGCAACTAGCGCTACACGACGGCATGGGCATCGGTTGGTATCTCACGGGCGGGGCGAGCAATCTGGTCGTGAACTGCGATGCCTACAACAATCGCGGCCTCGACAGTGGCTCCATCGGCAACATTGACGGCTTTGGTTGTCATCCGGGCGCGACGAGCGGCAAGGGAAATATTCTGCGCGGCTGCCGCGCGTGGTTTAATAGCGACGACGGCTACGATTGTATCAACGCCTTTGCGGCGGTGACGTTTGAAAATTGCTGGGCGTTCTACAACGGCTACTTCACCAACTTCGCCAGCAGCGGCGGCGACGCGAATGGCTTCAAGGCCGGTGGCTACGGCGTTTCCGGCTCGGCGTTTCCGGCGGTGATTCCGCGCCACACGGTGAGATTTTGTCTCTCGGTCAAAAATCGCGCGAATGGTTTTTACGCGAACCATCATCTCGGCGGCGATGATTGGTTCAACAACACGGCTTACCGCAACGGTGGCAACTTCAATATGCTGTGCAGCACGAATAATTCGAGCGGCACGAACGACCAACCCGGCTTCGGCCACGTCATGCACAACAACGTCGGCTTCAAAGGCAGCTCGGAAGTTTCTAATCTTGGCACGTCGAACGACACGACATTCAATTATTTTACGCTGCCCGTCACTGTTGCGAGCAACGATTTCCAATCGTTCGATGAATCGCTGCTCACACTGCCGCGCCAAGCAAACGGCGACTTGCCCTATATCGCGCTCGCGCAACTTGTCAGCGGCAGCGACCTCGTGAACGCTGGCACGAACGTCGGCTTCGCGTTCGTCGGCAGCGCCCCGGATTTGGGCGCGTTCGAGTTGGGCAGCCAACCTGTGCCGACGATAACGATGACGCGCGGCGACACAAATTTGCTTTTCACCGCCAGCGGCTGGCCAGCGGGCGCGACCAATTATTTGTCCGGCACCACGAATCTGACTTTGCCCTTCACGCAATGGACGCGCGTGGCGACGAACAAGGCGGACTTGCTTGGCCAAGGCGCGTTCACCAACGCTATCCCATCGGGCGCAGCGTGGAAATTTTTCCGCGTCGCGCTGCCGTGAAGTAGTAGCGAGCTACCTAACCGAACAGCGGGCTTTACTCCGTCCCCCAAATCGCCAATCGTAAATCGCCAATCGTAAATTATTTTTTCCATGCCCACCGCTGCTGAACTCGCCAAACTCCTCGCCGGAGAAGTTGTCGGCGACCCCGCCACGCCGCTCCGCAATTTTGCTGCCGCCGAAACCGCGCAGCCCGGCGATCTCACGTTCGCCGAGAACGAAAATTATTTCGCCAAGGCCGAGGCCAGCGCCGCGTCCGCCGTGCTGGTGGGCAAAACCATTTTGACAAGCGACAAGGTGTTGATTCGCGTGGCCAACCCGCGCCTCGCATTCGCGAAGGTGTTGCCGCTGTTTTTTCCCGAAACGAAGTTTGCGCCCGGCGTCCACCCTAGCGCGATTATCGCGGCGACGGCGCGCGTGGACGCGACCGCGCACCTCGGCCCGCACTGCGTGGTGGGTGAGCGCACGGTCATCGGCGCGCGCGTCGTCTTGCAGGGTGGCAATCACATTAGCGCGGACTGCACGCTGGGCGACGACACAAATTTGTTTCCAAACGTAGTCGTCTATGCGCGCACACAAATCGGCCAACGGGTGCGCGTTCACGCGGGCGCGGTGATTGGCGCGGATGGTTTCGGCTACGTTTTCGACGCGGGCGTTCACTGCAAAGTTCCGCAAGTCGGCTACGTCATCATCGGCGACGACGTGGAACTCGGCGCGGGCGCGACGATTGATCGTGGCGCGCTCGGCGCAACCGTCATCGGGCGCGGCAGCAAAATTGATAACCTCGTGCAGATTGCGCACAACGTCGTCATCGGCGAGCATTGTATTGTGTGCGCGCAGACCGGCATCGCGGGCAGCGTGACGGTCGGCAACTACACCGTCATCGGCGGCCAAGTGGGAATTGCGGGGCATTTGAAAATCGGCTCGCAAGTCACCGCCGCCGCGCAAGCGGGCGTGATGCACGACATTCCCGACGGCGTAAAAGTCTGGGGCACGCCCGCGCAACCCGACAAGCAAACCAAGCGTCAACTCATCGCCGTGCAGCAACTACCCGAACTTATCCGCCGCGTGGCGAAGTTGGAAAAATCAGCGGAAGAAAAATAACGAACGCTACAAAAAGGGAGACCCAGCGCTGACAATGCACGGTCAGCAACTGGGTCTGGAGGAACCGAGGCAAAACTCTCAAGTCCGGCGGCACAGTAAGAGGTCAGGGCGATTTCGTCAACGGCTATGTTTGCGTGGCGCAGTTTTTAAGACGGTTTTCAGGATTGAGGAAGCCCTTTATCAATACCGCGTCGTTAAAAGTTTTTTTAGTCGGCGCGTTTCTACTGCGATTGCCGCAAGACCGCTTCTTGACGCTGGGGTTTCGCATTTTATCATTCGCAGTGTCAGTTCGTTTCTAAAAACCATGCTCGCTCATCGCGCCAAATTTTTTGCCACCGTTTTTTTTGCGGCGACGTTTTTTTGCGAACGCGGCGCGGCGGCGGTGGACGCGGGCTTTTTGTGCGACAACTTTTGCCTGACGCTCGCACCGGGCGAGCGCACGGAAATCGCCGGGCCGTTGTTTTACTCGGAGCAGGCCGAGTCGCAAAAACAATGGGCACTCCCGCCGCTCTACTCGCACACGGACGACACGGTCGCGGACATCACCGAGAATGATTTTCTGTATCCGCTGCTGACCTACGATCGCTTCGGCACGGAGCATCGGTTTCAAATTTTGCAGCTCTTCAGTTTCGCGGGCGGACAAAACCAGAGTGCGCA
>JBJOPC010000103.1:0-10502 GCA_046050965.1 Verrucomicrobiota bacterium
GAACAGATTCCCATCCAGACCATCGCGCCGAAATTTACCGGCCGTTTTAACAAAGGCGTGGACTACGTCGGCGACGTGAAGCAATTCGAGAAGGAATTCAACGACGACCTCGCCGTCATCGCTTTCGCCATCGCGAAATACGGCCTGCCGTCGTCGCTCAAGTTGAGCGTCCACTCCGGAAGCGACAAATTCTCCATCTACGCGCCCATCCGCCGCGCGCTCGCCAAGTTCGGCGCGGGTCTGCACATCAAGACCGCCGGCACGAGCTGGCTCGAAGAACTCATCGGCCTCGCCGAAGCCGGCGGCGACGGTTTGGAAATCGCGAAAGAAATTTACGCCTACGCCCACGAGCACGTGGACGAATTCTGCGCGCCCTACGCCAGCGTCATCGACATTGACAAGGCCAAGCTCCCCAGCGCCGCCACCGTCAACGGCTGGAGCGGACGCCAATTCGCCGACGCCCTGCGCCACGACCAGAAGAACCCCGCGTTCAATCCAAGCTTCCGGCAACTGCTACACGTCAGCTTCAAAGTCGCCGCCAAGAAAGGCGACCGCTACCTCGCCGCCCTCAAGAAACACGAAGCCATCGTCGCCAAATGCGTCACGGAAAATCTTTTCGAGCGCCACATGAAGCCCGTGCTCGTCGGCCAGTAAGCTGAAATCAATTCCACGAGCGGCCTTCGGCAACGAAGGCCGCTTTTTTCTTTTCTACAAAGTTCTCGACACTCAACGCGCGCTTTTGATTTCATTCGCGCGCGGCAAGGGCGGACTTTCGGCTGCCCTGCACACTGACTAAATTCGGATGAACCGAGCAAGCCAGTGGTGTCTACAGCCGCGATTCGGAATTCTCAAATTCCGCACCGTCTCTACTTCCATCGTTTGCTTCGGCGCATCCGTTCCCACCCAAAAATTTTGCAGTGGGGACGGTGAACCCGTTTCCAATGGCATCCGCTTTAGTCAGTGTCTGCCTTTTGGAAAACGCCTATCCGCCCACCCTTGGCGCCGTGCCCGTTGCGCCCACGTTCGGCGTCGCACCGGCGGTAGTTTGCAGTGTTAGGAGGCTCTCAAGTTGCTGCGAGTGTGAATATGAGTAAAAACCGCGCGCTAAAGCGGTCAGATTTTCTAGTTTCGGAAATAAATCTCCAAGGTTTAACCGAACTGGAAAGACTTTATATTTCAATGCAACTTTTAGAAGAGATGGATCTCAAGCACACCCCAAAGTTGAAACTTCTCTGGTGCGAATCAAATTCGCTCGCCCGTGTCAATTTAGCAGGCTGTCAAAATCTTGAGGAGATAAGTGTGCGAAACAATTTCCTTGAGGAAATTGACCTGTCGAATTTGCCTGCTTTGAAAACACTGCATTGTAATTCTAATCGCTTATCGAATTTGGACATCACTCTGCTACAAAACCTAGAAACTTTGAGATACGATGTTGGCGAAACGCATTTAATACAACGGCCAGACCAGCATTTTTGAACGATGAAAACAACAAGTCCAATCATCTACACCAGCCCAGACTTGGAACAATTGCGTCAGCTTGTGGCGGGCGCGCGGGCGCAACTGGCGGAATTGGAAACGGATTACACCAAGGAGAAATCCCGCGTGGACGCCGTGCAAGCCGTTTTGTTCCGGCATCTGCGCGAACATTATCAAAAGCGCGACCGGCTGCGACTCGTCATTGATTACCGCCAGAAGTTTTTGAAATCAGTCACGCGTGGCGATGCGGAGGAAGCAAAACAGGCCGAGGAAAGTTTCGAGCAGGCCAAAACCCAAACGGATAAAGATTACGATGAACTGGCGGCGGCGGCGGACAAAAAGAAAAATTTATCAGCCGAACAGGAAGCGGAGTTGACGCAGCTTTGGAAGAAACTGGTGAAGCTGTATCATCCCGACCGTTTCGCCAACGAGCCGGACAAACTGGAGACATATCACAAACTGACCGCCGCCATAAATCAGGCGAAGGATTCCGGTGACATCGAAACATTGCGTGAAATTGCAGAAGACCCGCAAGGCTTCCTGCTTCGGAAAGGTTGGGCGAATCTCGATTTCAGCGACAAAGAAGAACTCGCGCAACTGAAACGGCTGCACGAGACGTTGCAAAAGGAAATTGCGAAAGTCACGGAATCGCTCAAAGAGTTACGCGAAAGTCCTGACTACGAGCTTTGCCAACTCGCGGAGCAAAAGCCCGGCATACTGGACGAACTCGCAGCCGAACGAACCAAGTCGCTTGAACTGGAAAATGCCGCCTTGGAAAAACAAGCCGACCTACTCGCAAAAGAAATCAAGACGCTGTCCGGCACATCAGCCGACCGCATCGTTTGAATCTGCGTTAATCCGCGTAATCTGCGGATAAACCCGCCTTTGTTCCGCCGTTTTCAAGCCAGACTTGACTAGAACGCCCGCACAATGGACTTTAACCGCCAAACCTATGGCCTTTATCCACGACGATTTTCTGTTGTCCACCAAAGCCGCGCGCAACCTCTACCACAAATTCGCCGCGCCCGAACCGATCTTCGATTATCACTGCCATATCTCGCCCAAGGACATCGCCGAGAACCGCCAGTTCCGCAATCTCTTCGAGGTCTGGCTCGAGGGCGACCATTACAAGTGGCGCGCCATGCGCAGCAACGGCGTGGATGAAAAGTTCTGCACCGGCAGCGCCACGCCGCAGGACAAGTTCCTCGCGTGGGCCAGGACCGTGCCGCACACGCTCCGCAACCCGCTCTATCACTGGACGCACCTCGAACTCGCGCGCTACTTCGGCATCACGGAATTGTTGAGCGAGACCACGGCGGAAAAAATCTGGAAGGAAGCCAACGCCCAGCTCGCCACGCCCGCGTTCACCACGCATGGCTTGCTCAAAAAAATGCGTGTCAAAGTCGTCTGCACCACGGACGACCCGGTGGACAATCTGGAGTATCACCGCATCTTCGCGGCGACCGGTCATCCCACGAAGATGCTGCCCGCGTTCCGCCCGGACAAGGCGCTCACGGTGAACCAACCCGTCGGTTTTAACAAATGGGTGGAGCAACTTTCCTCTTCCGCGAACATTGACGTGAACGGCTTCGGCGCGTTTGAAACCGCGCTGAAAAAACGCCACGACTTTTTCCACACGCAGAACTGCCGCCTCTCCGACCACGGCATGAACCATTGCTTCGCGGATTTTTGCAGCGAGAAAACCGCCGCGCAGATTTTCGACAAGGCGCGCAAAGGCATCGCTGTTTCGCCGGAGGAACATCGCCAGTTCGCGTCTTACATGATGCTGTTCTTCGGCCATCTCGATGCGAAGCGCGGCTGGACGAAGCAGCTCCACCTCGGCGCGCTGCGCAACAACAACGCGCGCCTGCTCAAGCAGCTTGGGCCGGACACGGGCTTCGATTCCATCGGCGATTTCCCGCAGGCCGAAGCACTCGCCGCGTATCTCAACAAGCTCGACTCGGACAATTCGTTGCCGAAGACCGTCATCTACAACCTCAACCCGGCGGACAACCAAGTCTTCGCCACAATGATTGGCAACTTTCAGGACGGCACGATCCCCGGCAAGATTCAGTATGGTTCGGGCTGGTGGTTTCTCGACCAAAAGGACGGCATGGAGCAGCAGATGAATGCGCTCTCCAACCTCGGCCTGCTCTCGCGCTTCATCGGCATGGTCACGGACTCGCGCTCGTTCATGAGCTATCCGCGTCACGAATATTTCCGCCGCACGCTCTGCAACCTGATTGGCCGAGACATCGAGAACGGCGAAATCCCGAACGACGAAAAGCTCGTCGGCCCGATGCTCAAAAACATCTGCTACGCGAACGCCAAAAACTATATGCAGTTCCCCGGCGTGACCGACGAAGCACCCGCGAAAAAAGCGAAGGCGAAGAAGTAGCCTGACGCGCAGCGGCGACAGTTTTGTCCCGAAGGGACGCTTGAGAATAGCCCGGCGTTGAAACGCCGGGCTATTTTCATATGTTCCTACGGAACCCCAGACTGTTCGCGTATTACTTTCTTTCCGGCTGAAAGTTTTTCTTCAAGAACGCCACGTTCGCGCCGAAGTTTTTCTTCACGTTGCGCGGGTCTTTGGCGTCGCGGGAACGCTCGGCCACCAGCCAGCCACGCCAGCCAAGGTCATCGAGCGCGGCTTTGATTTTGGGCAAGTCAATCGCCGCATCGTTCTCCAACCACACGCCGTCTTCGTTCGTGCAGTGGATTTGTGCGATGCGGTCTTTGCCCAACGTGCGGATTTCGCCGACGAGGTCGCGGTGGTTTTTAATCGCGCTGGCGAAATTGAAATAAATCTTCACGGCCAGCGAACCAATCTCGTCCAACAACTTCACTTCATCCGCCGCCGGCAATGACGTTTCCACCGCGATGATTACGCCCGCCGCCTCGGCTTGTTTCCCGGCGGCGCGCAAGCGTTCGATGATGGCAGGACGCAGTTCAGGATTTTTCAGCAAGTCGCCTTTCACGCCGAGTGGGAGGAAGGCGACCTTCACGCCGAGTTCCTTCATTGTCGCAATCGTGTCATCCACGATGCGCGGCACGGTCGGGCGGTCGGCAAAAGATTGCGCGAAAAAACCCGTCATCGCGACGGAGGGAATCGCGAGGCCAAGCTCGTGGGCTTTGGCGAGAAACTGCTCGCGCGTAGCGGCGTTCGTGAGCGCGTTGTCGAACGTCTCGCGTTCGCCGAGACCGCCCATGTCCACTTCCACGCCGTCAGCGTTGAGCGTGCGAGCGAGCGGGAACGCGCCGAGTTTCTGCCGCTTCAAAATCATCAGGTCGCTCACACCGATTTTGTAGCGCGCGGTGGACAGTGGCAGCGCAGCGGGCGGCGGGTTGGTAGCCAGCGTGTTTGTCGCAGGTGCAACCACGGCGACGAGGTTGGTGGTTTGCGCGGGGGAAATGTTTTGAAACAGCAGCGCGAAGAACCCCACGACCAAGGTTGCGCGGCCAAACGGAGGAATTTTCATGGAGAACATGGGCGCAGTATAGCGACGAACAATGGCGCGGGCAACGAATCCCGGAGTGAGCACTGGGTAGGGCGGTGCTGCCGCGCCGCTTTCTCCGGAATTGGCTGACCAGCAGGTCAGCCCTACCGCACTACAGATTACGTTGCCAATGTGCTTGGACTTATTCCCTCTCTTCCATTCGGAATGGAGGAGAGGGAATTCAATCCACGGAGTTAAGCACCGTGTCAAGAGACACCCAGCTGGCTTGAACTCAACGCTTATGTCGCTACTGCACGGCGTCGGTGGCGAGGCCGACTTTGGTGATGTCGAGTTGTTGGAGGATGTCGAGGACGTTGACCATGTATTGATAGTCCACTTCGTCGGCAGCTTTCACCACGACGGCGAGGTCGGCGTTGGCGGCTTTGCGGTGCTGCAATTCGGTTTTTAATTCCACGGGCGTGTAGATGGCGTCGTTCAAAAAGATTTTGCCGTCGGCAGCGACGATGATTTTGTTGGGCTTGGGCTTGTCTTGGTTCTGCTCGGGCGGCGGGGCTTTGGCGGACGGCAGCGTCATCTCCAGATTGTTCACGAGCTGCGGGGTGGTGATGATGAAGATGACGAGCAGCACGAACACGAGGTCGAGCAGCGGCGTGATGTTCAATTCGTTCATCGTGCTGTGCGAACTGCGGGATGTTTTCTTGAGGCTCATCAGAACACGGGTTCAGTTTCCACCTGCACGTCGAAGCGCACCAAGACGCGGGCGGGGAAATTCTTCGGCGGCGGGCGGGTCAAGGTCGTGGTGTTGGCGATGACGGCGCGCACGGAATCATCCCAGCGCTGGTTGCCGGAGCCGGATTTCCAAACCGCATCGCTCACAGCGCCGTCTTTGCTGACGGCGACTTCGACTTCGGCGACGTAGCTGTCGTCGGCCATGTCGGTGGGGCGATTCCATTTGGAACGCAGGGCGTATTCAATCTGGCCTTTGTAAAGTTGGTGCGGGTCGCTGCTGGTCTGCACAGCTTTCGCGCCGTCGTTGAAAACGAAGCTGGGGGCATCGGCAGTGTCGGGCGCAACGGCGGGCGGGGCGGTGAGTGGCGCGCCAGCGGCTTGAGGAATTTCCTTCGGCGCGTCGGCTTTATTGGCGAGCTTGGGCGTTTCGACTTTCGGCGGTTCTTCTTTGGGTTTCTCTGGCTCTTTCGGTTTCTCCGGCGGCTTTTCTTCCTTCATCATTTGCACGGCGATTTTTTTGAGCTGCTTGCCGAGCAACCCTTGGCGTGCGGCAAAGTAAAACAGCGCGATGACAATCAGCCCGTGGAACACGAACGAGATGATGAGATTCATCTTCGACGAGTTCTTGGCTTTGCGCGGCTGGGATTGCGGAATCATTTGTCGGCGGGTTCGGTGGCGAGTTCGACTTTGACGACGTTCACTTGCTGGCAGAGATCCATGACGGAACGAATCTGTTTGTATTTCGTCTTCGCATCGGCGCGGACGATGACGCTCAAATCAGGGTCGTCGGTGCGGAGATTCACCAGCACGTCGCGCAGGGTGGTCAAGTCCACAGACTGTTTGTTGACCCAAAGATGGCCGCTGGATTCCACGCTGATGAAATTGGGTTTCTTCGGCGGATCTTTTTGATGCTTGGACGCAGTGGGCAGGTTCAAATCCAAATCATTCACGATGGGCGTGGTCGTGATGATGAAAATCACGAGCAACACGAACGCGAGATCGAGCAACGGAGTGATGTTCAACTCCGTCATCGTGTGATGCGCTGAATGGGAACACTTCTTCATGACTGCACGGCAAACGGAGAGGCTTCGCGGCCGGCTTGGATGGCGTTGACGATGCGGTCAGCGAGGGCGTCGTTGGCAAGTTTCATTTCTTCCGAGAGCGGGCGATGGTCAACGTAGATGTGTTCAATCTGGTTGACGTAGCGACCGGTGAAGCCGTCAAGTTCCTGCGTGATGTTGCGAATGGTCGTAACCATGAAGTTGTAAGCGAACATCGCAGGAATGGCGACGAGCAAGCCGACGACCGTAGCGATGAGCGCGCCCGCCACACCGGGAGCCATCGTGGTGAGGCTGGCGTTGTTCGCGCGGGCAATGCCGGCGAACGTTTCCATGACGCCCCAAACTGTGCCGAGCAAACCGATGAATGGTCCGCCCGCGACGGCGGTGGACAAAACAATCATGCCTTTCTCCAGCGACATTGCTTCCGCGCCCGCCGCTTCTTCGAGCGTGACTTTGATGGCCTCGAATGAGGTGGGACTGACTTTGGTAGACGCGGCTTTGGCGATGAAATCGGTGCGTTCACCACTCGCGCCGGGCGGCATTTGCGCTGTGCTAGCGTGAGACGAACGGACGACGACGGGGTTGTTCTTCAGTTGATACGCGAGTTCATCCGCGCCGCGAATGTAGAGTTGATACGCGGGCGCGCCGTCGAACTCCTCGCCTTTGCGGCGGATGTCCAGCGGGTCGCGCGTCTCGGCGTAGGCGGCGAAAAACTTTTTTGCCGCGCGCCGCGCGATCCAGAGTTGGCGGAACTTGGTGATGATAATCGTCCAACTGAACATGGACAGGATGAACAAGCCGCCGATGGTCAGCTTGCCTTCGAGCGTCGCTTTCTCGAACGCGAATTGCAACGCGCCGCTCGCGAACATGGGAGTGATGAGTGTGGTCATAAATTATTTCGTTTAACTTTTGTTGGGGAGAATCACGGTCACGCGGCTGATTTTTTGCGCGAGCACGGGCGCGCCGCCGCCGCCGCGTTTTTTCTTCTGCTCTTCTTCGTCGTCAATGGCGGCGCTGGTGGCTTTGGTGATTTGGTCGGTGTCTTCGGTGGCTTTCGTCGCGGGCGGCAAGGCGACGTTGGCGAGGGCGTTGCCAGCACCGCCCTCACCGCCGGTTGTGATGACGTTCGCGCCGCCGCCATCGCTGCCGCCGCCATCGCTGACCACTCCGCCGATGAGTGTGCTGCCGTGCGAATCGCCCGTCGCGCTCACCGCAGGCGCGAGCGCCTTGATGTTCAGTGTGGGGCCGCGTGCCACAACCGTGCGCGTGCCGACAATTTTTCCAACAACAGTTCGCCCCGCAGTGACAGCGACGTTCACGCCGAGAATGCCAGAGGAATTTACCAGAATGTCGCGCACAGCGTTGAGCGTCAGGACACGGTCGACGTCAGCGGAATTATTGAACGGGATTTGCAGGTAGCCGCTGCTGCCGCCGAGAATATCACGCCCAGCATTGACGATAAGATTGCCGACGAGCGCGGTAGAATCTGGACGGGTGAACGCCATGATGCCGCTGCCGAAGAACGTGGTGTTGTGAAGCTCCACTTGACCGGCGAGCGGATTCAACTCGCTCGTGGTGACTTGAAAAAATCCGTTGCGCCCGCTGCCTGCGTCCACGTCGCCGGTCACGGAAGTCACAATCACATCGCCGCCGTCGTAGCTGGCGATGCGCGAGCCGTTCACATTCACGTTGCCGACCGCGTGAACCGTCACGCTGCCGCCGTGGCCGGTGTAGATGCCCTTGGGCGTGTTGTCGCTGGAGAAAGAATTTTGCGAGCCGATGTTCATGGCGCCACCCGCGAACACGCTGATGCTGCCGCCGTTGTAGGACGCAATCTGCGAGCTGGTCATATCGAGATTGCCCGCGAGCGTGAGATTGAGGTTTGCACCAAACACGGAGACGCCCGCGAGCGCCGGATTCAGCAACGTGCCGACGGAACGAATGCCCGACGAGATGCCAAGGTCGAGGTTGTTCGCCGCGAACGTGAACAAACCCGGCCCGCCAATCTGAAAACCATTGCGCGCGAGCGGCGAGGCGGGAATGTCCTGCGAAGCCGCGAACAACTGGTTCAACGCCGTCGCATCGTGCGTGAACGTGTCGGCGACGACGACGAGTGTGCCGTCGGGATTCAAGTGCTGGCCGGTGGTGGCGTCCCAGACGTAGCGCGTGGGGTGGAGCAGGAAATTCAAATCCGCCGCCGACATGATGCCTTGATACGTCAGCGTGTGCGTGGCGGCATCGTAGTCAAGTTTCGCGGCGAGGGAGCTGTTGAGCAATTGGTTCTCGTCATTGAAAATCCGCTCGAACGCTGCCGCCACGTCGTCGGACAACACGATCGAAGTGCGATCGCTGCGGCTGAAATAATTTCCATCAATGAGGAACCGTGTCGGCGCGTTCGCCACGAGGTTTTGCCCCTCGAACGAAGCGTTGAGCACGTTGCCGTGAACGTAAATGTCGGAACTGCCCGCCGAGCGAAGGAAAACATTTTCCAGATTGCCGCTGACATTCAGCGTCATCACCGGCGCGGTCTGCCCGGCGTGAATGGGCGTGACCGCGTGACCACCGGAGAAGGTCGTGTAGCCGGGCAACCCGCTGTCGGAGACGATGAGTTGCGTGAACTTGCCGCTCAAACTTTGGAGCGAACCGCCGTCGGTCGTGGTGAGGTTCAAGTAGCCTTGCGCGGACGGGAACAGAATCAAATCGTTGCCGAGCGTGACGCCGCCCGCGCCCGCGAAGACTTCGAGGATGGGACAATAAATCGGCGGGCGTCCGGGATTGCCACTGGTCTTGGCGAGGTTGTTGCCGAGCAATTGCACGGAGTGGCCGCCGGTGATGTGCGCGAACGCATTGGCCGCATAATCGAACAAAAATGTCGAACGCACGGTGGGCGTGGTGATGATGCCGCCGGAGCTGATGTTGCCGGGATATTGTCCCGTCGGCACGACCATGCCGTTGCCGTTGAGCGAGCCGTTGGGATTGTAGATTTCGTTGATGAAGGCGTCGCGCGTGGCAGAAATATTCCAACCGCCCGCGATGAGACCAAAGCTGACGCCGAGCGCGCCGTTGCCAAGGTCGCGCCCGGCGATGGCTGTGCCGACGCCGTTGCGGACGAGAAATTTTCCTTTGAGATCGCGCCCGGCAGTGAGATTCACGTTGCCTGCACCCGCGCCGAACGCACCAATGTTGCCGGTGAACGCGCTGATGTCACGCCCGGCGGTCACGGTCACATTGCCGCCGTTGGCCGTGCCGATGCCGCCCAAGCCCACCGCTGCCACGACGTAGCCGCTGCGGGTGTAATCGTAGACATCTTTCTTTGTGCCCGCGTCCACGTCGCCGTCGCCCGCGCTCACGAAAATATTTCCGCCACCAATCGTGCGGACGTAGCCGCTACCGACCAACACGTCGTGACCAGCCTGTAAAATGATATTGCCGCTGCCTGTTTCAATCGCGCCGCTCTGCGTGAGGCCGACGCCGCCGTTGAGATAAATGGAGCCGACACCGCTCTGCACAACGTGGTTGGCGAAGTCGTAGCCCGCTTGCAACGTGACGGACCAGTTGTTCGCGTCCGTGATGCGCGAGCCATTGCCGAAGGTGATGTTGTTCCCGGCTTGCAACGTCAGCGCGCCGTCCGTCACGCCCGTGGCGGTGGACAAATTCCAAACGGTGCTGTTCGCCAACTTGATGTCGTGCGTCGCCTGAAACGTGATGGCAGAAAGTCCAGTGAAGGGCGTGAGCGAATTGTTGTTCAGCGTCAGGTCGGTTGGATCAATCAACAGCT
>JBJOPC010000104.1:0-5046 GCA_046050965.1 Verrucomicrobiota bacterium
TTGCACCCCACACCTCGCGCCTGCTTCTCCCGACCTCGTCGTCATTGACTGCTCGTTCATCTCGCTGCGCAAAATCCTGCCCGCCGCCGTTGCATTATTGCGCCCCGGCGGTAACATCGTCGCGCTCGTCAAGCCGCAGTTCGAGGCGGGCAAAGCGGAGGCTGACAAAGGTGCGGGCGTCATCACCGACCCCGCCATCCACGAACGCGTGCTGCGCGAGTTGGAAGAGTTTGTGAAGCACGAGAGCCGCGAGTTGCCATTCAACTCAAAACTCAAAACTCAAAACTCAAAACTAACTTGGCACGGCGTGACGGAATCCCCGCTCCTCGGTCCAGCGGGCAATAAAGAATTTTTGGTTCTGATTGAAAAAGGCAGCTAAACAATTTCAGTCCGTCGGCCTCGTCGGCAATGCTGACAAGCCTGGTCACGCCCGCACGCTCGCGCAAGCCGCGCGCCTCGTCACCGCCAGCGGACGCCGCGCGCTCACGCAATCCGCCGACCTCGCCGCGCTCGCGCGCGCAGTGGATTTGCTCCTCGTCTTCGGCGGCGACGGCACGATGCTCCGTGTTGCCCGCGAGACCGCCGGTTCCGCCACGCCCATCCTCGGCATCAACACCGGCAGCCTCGGCTTCCTCACCGCCGCGCCCGCGAAACAACTCGCCGCCACGTTGCAGAAAATTTGGACGGGCGAATTCCGTTTCGAGACGCGCGCGCTCATCGAAGCGTCCGGCAACAATTTCCGGCACCTCGCGTTGAACGATTTCGTCATCGCGCGCGGCAACCAACCGCGCCTCGTAGAACTCGCCGTGTCCGTGGACGCCCAACCGCTCACGCACTACCGCGCCGACGGACTTATCGTCAGTTCGCCCACGGGTTCCACCGCGTATTCCCTCGCGGCGGGCGGCGCCATCATCGCGCCCAACGCCGAAGTGTTTGAACTCACGCCCATCTGCGCGCACACACTTTCCAACCGCTCGCTGATTCTCGATTTCAATTCCGCTATCGCCGTCAAAGTCGTGAGCGCGCGCACCGCCAGCCAGTTGAGCGGCGACGGTCAATTGCTCACGCAACTTGCGCCCGGCGACACCGTGACCATTCGCCGCAGCCGCCACGCCGTGCGCCTCGTGCAGCTTGCCGGCAATTCGTTCTTCGACACCCTCCGCGCCAAACTCGGCTGGCGCGGGGCGACGGTTTGAAATGAAAAATTCAAAATTAAAAATTAAAAACGTCGAGTCTCCCGCATCGTCCAGGAATTTTTAATTTTGCATTTATAATTTTTAATTCGCCCATGATTCGTTTGAAAGATATCGCTGCCCGCGCCGGTTGCTCCGTGATGACCGTCTCCAAATGTTTGCGCGACGAACCCGACGTGTCCGCCGCCACCACCGCGCGCATCAAAAAGCTCGCCGCCGAGATGGGCTACATCCCTGACGTCTTCGCGCAGGCGTTGCGCACGCGCGCCAGCAAATTGCTCGGCGTGATTATTCCCGCCACGACCAATCCCGTGTTCAGCCGCACCCTGCTCGCCCTCGAAGAACGCGCGCACGAAATGGGTTTCCAAATCATCCTCGCCCACTCCCTCGGTTCGCCTGAACGCGAGGAAGCCTGCATCCAACGAATGCTCGCCCGCCGCGTCCAAGGCTTGTTCATCCATCCCGTTTACCGCCTGCAAAAAGAAGTCCGCGCCTACCGCGAGTTGGAAAAAGCCGCCATCCCCACCGTCATCCTCGGCCACCACGCGCCGTTCACCGCGCACTTCGCCAACGTGGAGACCGACGACCTGCTCGGCAGTTACCAACTCACGCAACACCTGCTCGCCCTCGGCCACACGCAGATCGCTTTTTTCACCGGGCAAGTCACCGCGTCCGCGTCGCAAGAAAGATTTGAAGGCTACCGCCGCGCGCTGCGCGAAGCCGGTTTTGACTGCAATGAGAAATTAATTTTCCAATCCGGCAACACCATCGAAGACGGTGCCAAAGCCGCGCTGGAATTTCTGAACGAAGCCGCGCCCGCCACCGCCATCCAATGCGACAACGACCTCGTCGCCATCGGCGCAGCCGACACCCTGCTCAACCAATGTGTAAAAATCCCCGACGACCTTTCCCTCGCCGGTTTTGGCAACATACTCGTCGCCGAATATTTCCGCGTCCCGCTCACCACCGTGCGCCAACCCAAACACCGGCTCGGCCTCGCCGCCATGGAAGTGTTGCAAAAACTTTTGGCCGGTGAAAAACCCGCTTCCGTGCGCCTACCCGCCCCGCCCGTCTTCCGCGCCAGCACCGCCGCCGTTAAAAAAACGTAGCGGCCGCCGTTGCCAGCGACCGCTGCGCTTTGAACTGTAGTGGCGATCTATGACCGTCGCCCTTCCTCGCTCAACACGACCCTGTTAGCGAAGTGTGCGTCGTGCCGATGCACCGGGAAGTGGATCAAGGAACGTTGCGTGGCGTCTTGCGTCAGGCCAACGTGGCTCCAGAAGAGTTCGTGGAAAATCTGGACGCGGTTGCATTCCCTAGAACTATCCTAGCGGCTTTTTTGTTCGGCGTCCGGGCGGATTCGGTTTAACTTCCACCCGCATGGACACGCCCCGCGAACATCCCAACGACCCGTTGCACGGCGTCCGCTTGGAAACCATCGTCAAGCAACTCGTCGCTGCGCACGGCTGGGCGGGCTTGGCCGCGCGGATTCCCGTGCGCTGTTTCCAGTTCAATCCCTCCGTGAAATCTAGCCTGACCTTTCTCCGCAAAACTCCGTGGGCGCGCAAGCGCATTGAGGAATGGTTCCTCGCGGAGAATTCGTAGGGGAAAGACCATGAGACGATAGACCATGGGACTGGGCCGAAGTCCCATAGTCTATGGTCTATGATCTGTCCTGACTGATTGCCTTTGTGAATTGCTCTGGGCAAACTTTCGCCATGCAACGTTTCGCCAAAATCTTTTTCGCCGCCGTCATTTCCCTCGCGTTGAACGTCCGCGCCGCCGACCCGCTCGCGTGGCCGGACATCACGCGCGAACAAAAGCCGTGGTGCTATTGGTGGTGGATGGGCAGTGCCGTGGACAAAACGAATCTCACCAAAGAACTCACGCGCTACCGCGACGCGGGCTACGGCGGCGTCCACATCATTCCCATCTACGGCGCGAAGGGTTCGGAGGCGAACTACATCAGCTATCTCTCGCCGCGTTGGATGGAAATGCTCGCGCACACGGTCAGCGAGGCGGACAAGCTCGGTCTGGGCGTGGACATGACGACGGGTTCGGGCTGGTGTTTCGGCGGCGGGCCGAACGTGAAGGAAATTGACGGCAACGCGCTCGTCGTCCATCAAACGCTCGACGTGGCTGCTGGAGGTCAGCTCAAGGAGAAGTTCACTGGCGAAAAACCGCAAGCGCTGGTCGCCTTTGCCACGAACGCTGCGCCCGTTGACCTGCTCCAAAAAATCCAGCCCGACGGCAGCGTGGCGTGGACGGCTCCGGCGGGCGCGTGGAAAGTTTATGTCGTCACGCAGAAATTCTCCGGGCAAAAAGTCAAACGCCCCGCGCTCGGCGGCGAAGGTCCGATGCTCAATCTGCTTTACCCGGACGCCATGCGGCATTTTCTCCAGCCGTTCACCGAAGCGTTTGCGAGTTACACCGGCCCGAAGCCGCGCGCGCAGTATCACGACAGCTACGAATACAAAACGGATTGGTCGCCGGTATTTTTCAAAGAGTTCAGCCAGCGGCGCGGTTACGATTTGCAGAATGAATTGCCGTCGTTGTTCGCCACTACGCCGGACGACCGCGCCGCGCGGGTGCTGTGTGATTACCGCGAGACGGTGAGCGACATCATGGTCGAGGACACGCTCGCGCAATGGGTGAAGTGGTCGCACGACCACGGCTTCCTCACGCGCAACGAAGCGCACGGTTCGCCCGGCAATCTGCTCGATCTCTACGCCGTAGCGGATTCGCCGGAGACGGAAATGTTCAACAAAGATCGCAGCAAACTTATCAGCAAATTCGCGTCGTCTGCCGCGCACGTCGCCGGGCGCAAACACACCGGCAGCGAAACGGGAACGTGGCTCGCCGAACATTTCACCGAGAAACTTTCGGACATGAAATATCTGGTGGACGATTTGTTTCTGTCTGGCGTGAACCGGGTTTATTACCACGGCACTTGTTACTCGCCGGACGAAGCGGCGTGGCCGGGTTGGGTGTTCTACGCGAGCTATGAGATGAATCCGCGTAACGCCGTCTGGCACGATGCGCCCGCGTTCAACGCCTACGTCGCTCGCTGCCAAGCCGTGTTGCAAAGCGGCGCGCCCGACAACGACGTATTGCTCTACTGGCCGCTCCATGATTTCTGGTCGCAGCCCGGCAAACTTTTTCTGCCACCGATGACCGTCCACGCGCGCGACTGGTTCGAGACGCAGCCGCTTGGCGTCCTCGCGGACAAACTCTGGTCGCGCGGCTGGCAGTTCGACTACGCGAGCGACCGGCAACTCGGCGAAACGAAATTCGCCAATGGCAAATTAGTCACGAGCGGCAACTCTCGTTACCGTTGCATCGTCGTGCCGCCGTGCGAATTCATCCCGCTTGCCACGTTGCAAAAAATTCTCGCACTCGCCGACGCGGGCGCGACGGTCATCTTCGCCGATGAATTGCCGAAAGACGTGCCGGGTTTCGCCAATCTCGAAACGCGCCGCGCGGCCTTCAATCAACTCCTCGCCAAAATCAAACTTACCGACGTGGGCGAGAGTTTGAGCGACGGAAAAAACGGCGCCGGCCGCGTGCTGGTCGGCGAAGTGGAACGCGCGTTGAATCGCGCTGGTATCGCGCGCGAGAAACTCGTGGATCGTGCGGGCGTCTATTGCATTCGTCGCGCGGTGGACGGCGGGCGTTATTATTTTATCGCCAACCGCAGCACAAACGCGTTCCAAGCGTGGGTTCCGCTCGCCACGTCAGCGCAGTCCGTGGTCGCGCTCGACGCCTTGAGCGGGAAGACCGGCGTTGCCATGTTGCGCACCAACGCCGTCAAAGGCACGGAAGTTTTTCGGCAACTCGCCGCTGGCAAGTCCAT
>JBJOPC010000105.1:0-13854 GCA_046050965.1 Verrucomicrobiota bacterium
GGAAACACAGCGCTGATCGGCCCGTTTGCTGCGGGAGACAAGCAGGATGTTTATGGACTGGCCAACGGTTACAATCAGGGTTCTGTCCGCGTCATCAGCCCCTATGCCTCAAAAGACCTGATGGAGGGCGGTTGCGGAAATGGTGAAGCATGGATTTCAACCTTCACTTATGGACGTCTGTGGGCGGCGATGCTAGCCCGGTCGGCGATTATTCCTCCAACTGGTTCAACCCAGCCGTATGTGGTGATTCGTGGCCTGGTGGACTTCGGCAGCAACACCGTGACTCTGCTACCTTTTGTTTCATTTCCGCTCTTCTCGACGCCCGTTGCGCCCACCGGCAACACCCATTTGCTGAAGGTCTATTTGCGGAACGGTGCGACCACCAATCTCGCCTATTCGATTCCCTTTACGCCGGACACTCCCAAAAGAGAAGTCAGCAGCACCAACCAGCACAAAGGCTATTTCACCATTCCCGTCGCCTGCTCGGTCACTAATCTTGTGCGTGTCGAAATCATTCGGAACCCATCTGGGTCGGTCGGCGGAGGGGTGGTAGCTATTCGCTATCGCAGTGCATCGCCGCCAGTCATACAACTCGTAAGCCCCAATGGCGGAGAAGTCCTAGGTAGCAGCCCGCTTATGGCGCACTGGAACGCTTCGGATGCCGATGGTGACTCGCTTACCTATCAAGTTCAATTCAGCCCGGACGGTGGCCAAAACTGGCAGACGCTCGCCTTCAATTGGCCCACCAATGAAATTCCTCTGTCTGTTGATTTGCTTTCGCCGAGCACCAATGCCCTCCTCAAGGTGGTGGCTTCTGATGGCATCAACTCGGCGGCCAGCCAGTCCGCTGCGCCGTTCACCGTCCTGAATCCGGCACTACAGATGACGACTACTTCATTGCCCAACGGCACCAATGGCGCGAATTACAACCAAGCTTTCAATGCCTATGGTGGACAACCGCCTTACAGCTGGTCCTTAACGCCCGGCTCGGTGCCACTGCCACCGGGACTGACCCTTACCACCAACGGCACTATTTCCGGCACCTCCACCAACAGCGGCACGTTCTACTTTTTCGTGCGCGTGACCGATGCCCTGTCGACCACCGCCGATGGTTTTTTCTCGGTTTATATCCCTCCGCCCTTACAAGCCACGGCGATTACGCTCACCGCGTTGAATCGCATTGGTAATCAATTCCAGATGCGGTTGGCCGGTGCCACGGGGCAGAACTACACGATTCAAACGTCCACCAATTTAAGTTCCACCAATTGGATTTCTCTCTTCGTCACCAACAGCACGCTGACCAATTCCTTCATCGTGACTGATTCGGCGGCGACCAACAAACAACGTTCTTACCGCGTGCTGGTCGGCCCCTAATCCATCGCGCATCTTTAAATTAAAAAAGGCCGGACCCAAATAAATGGATCCGGCCTTGGGTTTGGTTGTTTGTTTTTAGAAGCCCGGTTCGGAGAGCTGCCACGCGTCCCGCAGTTGCACGTGGTAGCGGTAGGTGACCGGCACTCGCACTTGCGCCACGTTCGTGCCCATATCTAGGAAACCCCACAGGACGATGAGTTCATCCGTTTGTGTGAACGTCTCGACTTGCTCGGCGGTGGCCAATTCAAGATTAAGTTCTTTCGTGAGTTCCGGGATGGCCGAGACGAACCGTTGCGTGAGGTTATGGTCGGTGAACCGCGGGGTGGGTTGGTCGGGGGAACGGGGTGGTGGACGCAAAGCGTGGAGCAAGGCGACCAGCCCGACGACGGTGACGGCGCTGGTGACGCCGATGACGGTGGAGTTCAGGTTTTCGTGAGGCATGCGGTTCCTTTCGGGTGGATGATAAGAAGCGAAAACCCCAGCGGGTTAAGGCCGGGGTTTTCGAAGTGGGGTGAGCGTCAGTTGTGGGGAACAACCGGCGGACGGAGACATTGGGTCTCGGTCAATTGTTTATAACGCGGAAGCGGGGGCTATTGCGTGGCTTGTGAGATGTCAGGTGCTAATTCCAACTCTCAGTATAATCATTTTTTTGACACCTTCGAGGGCATCACAGCAAACCACTTTTCGGCCTCTGCATTTGTCGCCAGCCCTTTGTAATGCTGGTGAATCATCGCAGGAGAGTTGCCCGCTAGTTGCGCCGTTAGGTTTTCATTTGAATGCAATGCAAAGTGATAGGTGCAAAAGGCATGGCGCAAACCGTTTCTCCGAGCAGGAATTTTGACCAACTTTTCAAGCGATTCACGCAGGTTGGTGAAAGAACTGTGGAACATGTCTTTGCTTTTGGTATATATCGGGCCAGAAAGTTCTCGGTATGATTCGAGCCATGCCACAAGTGCTGGGCACATTTCCACAAGGCGGCGAGAACGAGTTTTAGCTTTCTGCGCCGTGATTTCCACATGGCCTGGCACACGCCATATATCCGACCATTCTAATCGTAAGATTTCTTCCAGACGCAAACCCGCCAATCCGCCCAAAGCAATAATAGGTAGTAGCTCTTTGAAGTCTGGATCTTGGGGGGTTGGCTTTTTGACGGCACGGCTCAACATGGCCTTTAATTCTGGTGGCCGATAATATTCGAGCTCAGAAATGTCCGCCGCTTCGGTTGCCATTCTGTCCGCTTCAAAGAGACGGTGAGTAGGTGAGAGATAGTCACGTTTGATGCACCACGAAAGAAACATTTTAACTGTCGCCCGATAGTGATTACGCGATTTCGGCGAATGCTTGCTATATTTCTCCATGAAAACGTTCAGATGCTCTTTGCTGAGATCACATACAGCATTGGACGGGAAAGTTTGGGCGAAATCTCTTAACCATAATCCCACCATGTATGCGTAATTTTTTGATAGCTGTGCACGCTTTCCAGCTTTGACTTCGGTCAGCGGCGTGCGGAGGGTGATAAACTCCTCCACAGCTGCTGAAACGCTCTTTCGTTTTACATTGGCCACGGTGTTTAGATAGCCGTCCACAACTTCACTCAAATTGCGCCCGTGCAACTTGGTGGAGGCTTCTGCAAATTCAGAAACGGCTGCCAGCAATGATACTCGGCGGCCTAAGCTCTGTTGTAAGATTTCAAGGCGTTGAAATGCCGCAACTGCGTCACGTGACTGATTGACGGAGAGCGCGGCAGCTTGGGATCCGGAAGCTAGTTCGCGAACCTTCTTGTCGGCTTCCTTCAAAGCCTCGCTGTATGTTGAAAAGTTGCGTAGATGACGTTTGCCAGCGGAATGGTAGGCGATGCGATAATAAGGGTATTTTGGCTTCTTGCCGTAGATTGTGACCTCGGCTTTCCGATGGCGAATCATCTTTGGAAACTTCATTTTAGGCACTTTGGATGCCGCCGAAATCTGTGCGGAATTTGTGCGGGAGTCAAGAACGCTCTCGCTTTCTTTAGGAAAAGTGGTTGTCCGACATGGATTCGAACCATGAATAAAGCTGCCAAAGAGCTCTGTGTTACCATTACACCATCGGACAGACCGGGCAGAGAGTAGCTTTGCGACGACGGCGCGGCAAGTTTTTTGCCTTTTGCCTTTTGCCGTTTAACTTAATTTCTGCGCGTGGGAATTTCGCCGCAACAATTCGCGCAGATGCAGCAACGCCTCGCGCGCCCCGCCCGCGCGCCGTCCGCCCCACCCGCCCCACGCCTCGCGCCCCGCGCCGCCGAAGTAATTCTCGGCATTGACCCCTCGTTGCGCGGCACGGGTTACGGCGTAATTCAAACGGGCAAAACCGGCTTGCTCACGCTCGCGCAAGGAACCATTGCTTGCCCGCCCGCGTGGGAACGCTCGCGTTGTCTCGCGAAAATTTCCGTCGAACTGCGCGGCGTCATCCGGGAATTTCAGCCTACCATCTGCGTGGTCGAAGGAATTTTCTTCGCGCAAAATCTCAAGACCGCCATCATCATGGGCGAGGCGCGCGGCGCGGCGCTCGCTGTCGCGGGCGAAGCGGGTCTGGAAATTTACGAACTCGCCACGCGCAAAGTGAAGCAGGCCATCGTCGGTTACGGCGCGGCGCAGAAACTCGCGGTGGCCAAGATGGTGCAGCGGATGTTGGGCTTGGCCGAACTGCCCGCGCCCGACGCCGCCGACGCGCTCGCCCTCGCGCTCACCCACGCGCAAACGACGGGCCGGTTTGGATTGAACGCGCCGCAGAAAATTTAAACCACGAATGCACACGAACCAGCTCAAACTAAAAACTAGCGCTCTAAAACAGAGTGCTGATTCTTCATTCTTCATTCTGCGTTCTTCATTCGCATGATCACCTTCCTCCACGGCAAATTGACCGACGCCTTGCCCACGCAAATCGCCGTGGATGTGAACGGCGTCGGCTACGAGCTGCTGATCCCGCTGTCGTCGTTCGACAAACTGCCCGCGCTTGGCAGCGACGTGAAAATTCTCACGCACCTCGTCGTGCGCGAGGACGCCCACATTCTTTACGGCTTCATGACGGCGGCGGAGCGCGAACTTTTCCGACTGCTCATCAACAGCGTCAGCGGCATCGGGCCGAAGACGGCGCTGAACATTTTGAGCGGCGTAAGCGGCACGGCGTTTCGCGGCGCGGTGGCGAACGGCGATGTGAAATCGCTTTCACAAATTTCCGGCGTTGGGAAAAAAACCGCCGAGCGCATCGTCGTGGAACTGCGCGACAAGATCGGTCAAGTCGGCGCACTCGAAGCCGCCAGCGCAAAACATTCGCTCACGGCTGACGACCAAAAAACCAACGACGCCACGCTCGCGCTCATGGCACTCGGCTTCAAGCAGCCCGACGCCCACGACGCCGTGCGCGCCGCACAGGCGATGCTCGGCGCGCAGGCGTCCGTTGAGGAACTCGTGCGCGCGTGTTTAAAAAAAGGTTGAAGCGCGATGGCTGACGAAAGACCAAAGACCATTGACCACAGACCCAAGACTCGGCGGTCGGGAGTCGTGGTGCCACAGCGGCCACGCTGGTTTCAGCGGCTGGCGGCGTGGGTGATTTATCTCGCGGTGAGCGCGGTGCAGGCGACGGTGCGTTTCAAGTTAGTTGACCCCACCAATTATTTCGGCGCGCCGCTCACACGGCCGCCGCGTCAGGCGATTTATTGTCTCTGGCACAATCGCCTTGGCAGTTGCACCACGGCGTATCACCGCTTCGCGCACGCACGCAAACCGGCGAACGGCCTCGCCGCGCTCGTGAGCGCGAGCAAAGACGGCGCGTTGCTCGAATACATTTTGAAACTGTTCGGGATGCAAGCGGTGCGCGGGTCGTCGTCGCGGCGCGGCTCGCAGGCGTTGCTGGAACTCACGACGTGGGCGGAGCGCGGCTACGACCTCGCCATCACGCCGGACGGCCCACGCGGCCCGTGCTACGAAGTGCAGGACGGCATTCTCACGCTCGCGCAATTGACCGGGTTGCCCATCGTGCCGCTGGGTTTGAATGTGCGGCGGAAAATTTCTTTGCGCAGTTGGGACAAGTTCCAAATCCCGCTGCCGTTCACGCGCGGCGAAATGGTCGTCGGCCAACCGCTGTTCGTGCCGCGCGAATTGGACGACGCCACGCGGGCGAAATTGCGCGGCGAGCTGCAAGCGGTGATGCGCGCGTTGGCGCAAGATTGAAGTGGTGGGCCTGCTCGGACTTGAACCGAGAACCAAGGGATTATGAGTCCCCTGCTCTAACCATTGAGCTACAGGCCCGTCGCTTTTTAATTCTGCGCGCGGCGTTTTTCGCGGCAAGATTATTTTCCGAACACCAATGCGCCGATGAAAAACATTTCAGGCAGTTCACAAAATTAAAAATAAAGTTTGCAAGTTGCGCGGAAAAACTGTCTGGTCATGCAGAATTTCCAAAACAAAATTTCCTACGCCCGCACTACAACCGCAACCAACTAAAACAACTAATCGGAGGTGAGACTAATGGCCGCTAAAAAACCCGCAAAAAAAGCACCTGCCAAGAAAAAGGCAGGCAAGAAGAAGTAGTCCGATCAATTATCGGATGGGAGGCTCGATCAATTGACGAGCTTCCCATTTTTTTTCATTAAATTTTTCAACCCACCAAACGCTATGGCTAAATTAGTCTTCGACATCGAAACGTCCGCGTTGCCCGTCGAGAATTTCGACGAAGTGCAGCAAGAATATTTATTCCGCGACGCCGCCAAGTTGCCCGACGAAGCCGCGCGGGTCGCCAAGCGCGAAGAACTCGCCAAGTTCATGAGCCTCTGGCCGCTCACCTCACAAGTCGTATGCGTCGCCATGCTCAATGCCGAGACGCAGCGCGGGCAGGTGCTGTTCATCGCCGAGGATTACGAGGATGACGCGGTGGACGGCCCGGTGGAATTCGTGCCGTGCGCCGACGAGACGGAATTGCTCACCGCGTTCTGGGACGTGGCGAAGCATTACGACGAGATTGTAACCTTCAATGGGCGCGGCTTCGACGTGCCGTTTCTTTATTTGCGTTCCGCACAACTCAACGTGCCGATCTCCAAGAAAAATTGGCTCGGCTATCGTTACGCCGTAGAACCCCACTGCGACCTCGCCGAGCAATTCACTTTTTACGGCGTGAGCGGACGCGACGGCGCGGCGCGGAAGTTCAACTTGGATTTTTACTGCAAAGCCTTCGGCATCGAGTCGCCCAAAAGCCATGGCGTGACGGGCATGGACGTGAAAGATTTGATGGCAGCCGGGAAGTTCCGCGAGATTGCCGAGTATTGCCTGCGCGACGTGCGCGCGACGGTATCGCTCTATCAAGTCTGGCGCGAGCGGTTGATGGGAATTAAGTGAGTTCGCGGCGGAAGCGTGAAGCATTACCTATGGCTGCGGAGGTAAGTTTGCACTTCGTCATGGTTGCCCGCGAAGTCAAATGACAGCACACCTTTGTTCGCTTCAAAAACCAGCCGCCACGCCAACCCCGTCCGGCATTCGTAAAGGTGTTGGCCGAGCTTGCGAATGGAAAGGCCTGTGTGCGCGTGGGGATTTCCGAATCCGGCGATTACCAGTTTGAGCGTGGCGGAAACTTCCTGTTCACGTCCCGCCGTCCGCACGATTTTCTTGAACCGCTTGGACAGCTCAACGGAAATCATTCGCCCCTCCGGTGAACCGCGTCACTTCTCCGCGCGCGCGTGCCACTTTGAGTTCTGCGCTGATTTTCTTTTCGGCCTTTGCCATTTCCGCCGCCGTCAGGCCATATTCTTGCAGTCCGTAATCATCGGACGTCACACCAACTGGCCGCAGCGCGACCACTTGGCCGCCAAACACAAAGCCAATGTCCGCGCCCTCGGTGGCTTTCTTCAACCAATAGCCCAACCGGCCGCGTCCTTCAGTAATGGTCAGAGTTTTCATATGCTCATTATAAAGAATGCAGGCGACTCGGCAAGCGGGGGTTTTGGTGTCACAACAAATGCCCCAGCTTCTCGCGCTTAGTTTTCAGATAGCGCGCGTTGTGTGGATTAGCCGTCACACGAATCGGCACTTGCTCGGTAATCTTCAAACCGTAGCCACCCAAGCCCACGACTTTTTTGGGATTATTCGTGAGCAGCCGGATGGTTTTCAGGCCGAGGTCACAGAGGATTTGCGCGCCCAGACCGTATTCGCGCAAGTCCATGCCGTAGCCGAGTTTCTGGTTGGCCTCAACGGTGTCGTAACCTTGCTCTTGCAATTTGTAAGCCTGAATCTTTGGCGCGAGCCCGATGCCGCGTCCTTCCTGCCGCATGTAAAGAATCACGCCGCGCCCGGCGTCGGCGACCTGCTTCATCGCTTGATGCAATTGTGGCCCGCAATCGCAGCGGCGCGAACCGAACACGTCGCCCGTGAGACATTCGCTGTGGACGCGCACGAGAATATTTTTGTGTCCGGCAATTTCCCCGCGCACGAGTGCGAGGTGATGCTGGCCGTCCACGCGCGAGCGGTAGAGGTGCAGATTAAACTCGCCGTAGTCCGTGGGCATCTTGATGACTTCGATGCGCTCGACGAGTTTTTCGCGCGTGCGGCGATGCTCGATAAGGTCGGCGATGGTGCAAATCTTGAGGCGATGTTTGCGCGCAAATTTCTGCAACGCCGGCAACCGCGCCATCGTGCCATCGTCATTCATGATTTCGCAAATCACGCCGATGGAACGCGCGCCCGCCAGATGCACGAGGTCAACCGCCGCCTCGGTGTGGCCAGCGCGTTGCAACACGCCGCCGACTTTCGCGCGCAACGGAAACACATGGCCGGGCTGCACCAAATCGTTCGGCACGGCGGTGGGCGATGCCATAATCGCAATCGTCTTCGCACGATCCGCCGCGCTGATGCCGCTGCCGATGCCGCGCGCGGCGTCCACGCTCACCTGAAAATCCGTGCGGAAAACTTCGCGATTCTCTCGCACCATGCGTTCGATGCCGAGTTGCTGCAACCGCTCGCTCGTGGTCGGCACACAGATGAGGCCGCGACCGTGCTTGGCCATGAAATTGATGGCGGCGGGCGTGACGTGTTGCGCGGCCATCACGAGGTCGCCCTCGTTCTCGCGGTCGGCGTCATCCACGACGATGACCATTTTGCCGCGCTTGAGGTCGGCGATGACGGAGTCAATGGAGTCGAACTGCTTTTTCATTTGCGCCGGGAATGTGCCGGAGCCGCGTGGGTTTGGCGAGTCGCGCTTGCTGGGTATCAAAATTTCAGGCGCATGATATTGGATTTTTCAGAGCGGGCGAGCAGGGCGTCTTCGGCAACGGACGTGGCGGCGTCGGGGCGATTAGCTTTGGTGGAGCGCTTGGATTTCGCGGCGACAAAGTTTTCCCGGTCGTCGCGGGCGCAGAGCCAGCCGCGCTCGGTCCAGAGTTGAAACCAACTTTGCACTTGGGCGAGCGTGGCGGCGTCCCTGTCGAGTTGGGCGTGGCGAAAAGCTTTTTCGAGCGAGCCGGTTTGGGTGACGGCGTTCAGCAGGGCGAAGGCGCGCGGGTCGAGGCGCTCCACGCGTGTGCCGAAGTGGAGGCGGAAGACGGCAACAGCGGTCTTGGGTGTAGTCGTGGACGAGAGTCCGCGCTGACTTTTTCTAGCGTCGTGGAGAGGTTTGCGCCGACTGACGGCGGCGACTACAGGGGTGAGGAGTTTTTTGGGAATGGTTTTTTCCAAAACGTGGCAGTGCCAGAGTTCGTCGGCGGGCGTGCGGAATTGGAACAAGCGCAGGTGTGGTTGCAACGCGAGCTTGGCGGTGGCGAGTTCGTCGGCGGCAACGGGCGCGCGCTCGGCGGCTTCAAAATTTTCGCAGACGGCGTATTCGAGTGCGGCGAGTTCGACGGCGTGGAACGGGTGCGAACCGGCGAGCGCGGGATTTTTTTTCAGGAACGCAGAAAGTTTTCCGCCGAGGTGACGGAGCGTGTAGCTGCGCGAGGGCGTGGCGGCGAGATACGCTTCGATGAGCCGCCAGAATCGCCGCTCGCCAAGCAGCCGACGCAGCGCAGGAAAATCTTCGGCGATGGAATCGAGCAGGCGATACCAGTATTGGCGGTGGTAAAGTTCCAGCCGCTCGACGGGTTTTAATTTGGCGGAAGGCGTGATCCAGTTTTTTGCCACGCGGCCAAACCCGGCGGAAGTTTTTCCCGAACGCCGAGCGAGCGGAGTCGGCACGCGGCTCCCGCCGACGATGGGTTCGCGCAGCGCGCGCATGAAATCGCGCTGCAGCGTGAGGAGTTTTGGGTCACGCGGCATGGGCGAGCTTTTGTTTTTCCGTGTGCGCCCAATATTTTTTCGCCTTGAGCGCTTCGGCGTGGACTTCCTCGAACGGCGGGATTTTGTCGTCCCATTCGAGCAGCGTGGCGGTCGGCCCGCAGAGTTCGATGGCGCGGGCGTAGAGTTTCCACACGGGGTCAATCACCGGATGGTCGTGCGTGTCTATGATGAAACGGTCGTAGCGCGAATGGCCGGCGATGTGGATTTGCGCTACGCGGTCGTGCGGGACGCCGTTGACGTAGTCCAGCGGGTTGAAGCCGTGGTTGACGGACGAGACGTAAATATTGTTCACGTCCAAAAGAATTCCGCAGTCGGCGCGTTCGACGACTTCGGAAAGAAATTCCCACTCGGTCATGTTGCTGTGTTTGAACTCGGCGTAGCTGCTGACGTTTTCGATGGCGAGCGGCACTTCGAGAAAATCCTGCGTGGCGCGGAGTTGCTCGGCGACGTGGCGCGCGCAGCTCATCGTGTAGGGCAATGGCAGCAGGTCGTGACTGAATGTGCCGTCTACGCTACCCCAGCAAAGGTGGTCGGAAACCCACGGTGTGTTCGTGCGGCGAACGAGCTTTTTCAGGCGGCGCAAATGGTCACGGTCAAGTCCCTGCGCCGCGCCGGGGTAGAGGCCGACGCCGTGTTGCACCACGCGGTATTGCTCCATGATGCGATCGAGCATCCGCAGCGGACGACCACCGTCCACCATGTAATTTTCGGAAATAATCTCAAACCAATCCACCGTGGGTTTCTCGGAGAAAATATGTTCGTAGTGCGGCACGCGCAGGCCGATGCCAACGCCGAGTTCGGTGTGATTGGTAAAGCGGGGATGGGGCATGGGGCGAGCGGGGATTTTATCCGCAGATTTCGCGGATTTTCGCAGATGGAAAAAAATCTACGTGAATCTGCGAAATCTGCGGACGACTCATGAAAAATTAAAAAACGGGCGGGCCGAACTGCGACCCGCCCGTTTGATGAGAGTCAGAACTTATTCCGTCTTGGCGGCGGGCGCGTTGGTGGAGCCTTTGCAGCTTTCTTTGGCTTTGCAGCCTTCTTTGGATTTGCAACTGTCCTTGGCTTTGCAGCCGTCTTTGCCCTTGCAGCCTGCTTTGCCCTTGCAGCCTGCTTTGCCTTTGCAACCGGCTTTTTCGGCGGGGGCGTTCGTGCCGGCCTTGCCAGCGTCGGCTTTGTCTTCGGCGTGGAGCGGGCGGGCGAGCAGCGCGCCGGCGAACGCGGCGGCGATGAGGAGTTTGGAACTAGTTTTCATTTTGGTTTCTTTGGTTGGTGTTGGCGGTCACGCGCCGGTTCGTTTGAACCAGAACACTCGCGCGGCCAAATTGTTCTCTGGTGAGTCGAGGGAACGGCGCAACGATTAACTCCGAATCTCCATCCGCGCCAGAATTATTTCGCCCGCGCCGACGTCGCTGGATGAATTTTGCTTAAACAGGCTGTTCGCTGCCGTCGCCAAAGTAGCTGGGTAATCCAGCCAAACGCCAAAATGAAGACCGCTTATCCATGCAGTTACAGCCTGTAAACAAAGGGCGAAAATGAGGTCGTCTCTCTGTTCAGACCACCTGTTCTGGCCGGGTTAAAAGTTTGACACTTCGGAGTGCGCTCTCTAGCTTGGCCGACGCAACGGTTGGCTTCGCTGGACGATTTTTTCACAGCGCGACGAACCTCCGAGCAGAACTTTTTAACGATTTTCAATGAGCGACACCACCCTCGCCGCGAACGGCGGCACACCCAAAGTTTCCAAAGTCACCGAAGCGGTCATCCGCATCGCGGGCAATTCGCAGGACGGCATCCAGGCCATCGGCGGTTTCCTCGCGCGCCTCGCCGGGCGCAGCGAACAGGAAGTCATGACATTCATGACGATTCCCTCCACGATTTCCGGCGGGCCGTCCATTTTCCAAGTCCGCATCGGCAGCGGCGAGGTCTTGAGTTCCGGCGACGACGCCGATGTGCTGCTTTGCTTCTACCAGCACAGTTACGAAGGCCATGTCAGCTCGCTCAAGAAGGGCGGCATCGTGCTTTACGATTCCGACCACGTCGAAGTGAAGGAAGAATGGACGAAGGAATTTCGTCACATCGGCATCGCCATTTCCTCGCTCACGGTCGAAGCCATCGGCGGCACGGCAAAGGACAAGGGCAAAAATATTTATTCGCTCGGCCTCATCGCGAAGATGTTCGACTTGAACGTGGAGAAACTCGAAAAGCTCATCGGCGAACGCTTCACCGGCAAAGACCCGAGCATCTTGAACACGGCGTTGTCCGCGTTCCACGCGGGCTACAAGCATCCGCTCGACGGCATTTACGAGATGTTCCGTTTCACCGATTCAGCCAAGAAAGACGGCCATCAAATCGTCATGAACGGCAACGACGCGCTCGGCTACGGGCTCATCGCGGCGGGCGTGCGCTTCGGCGCGGGCTACCCCATCACGCCGTGGTCGGACATCATGGAATTGCTGCGCCGCGAGTTGCCGAAATACGGCGGCTCGTTCATCCAGACCGAGGACGAAATCGCCGCCGTCTCCATGGCGATGGGCGCGAGCTACGCCGGACGCGTCGCCGTCACCGGTTCGAGCGGCCCGGGCATCGCGCTCAAGACGGAAGCCATCGGCTGGGGCGTCATGGCCGAAATGCCACTCATCATCGTGGACGTGCAACGCGGCGGACCTTCGACCGGTATGCCGACGAACGTCGAGCAATCCGATTTGAACATCGCTATTAACGGCGGTCACGGCGATTCGCCGCGCGTCGTGCTTGCGCCTGCGAACGTCGAAGATTGTTTTTACACCGCCATCGAAGCGGTGAACATCGCGCGCAAATATTCCGTGCCCGTTTTCATTCTCTCCGACCAAGCCATCGCCACGCGCATCGAAGCGTTTGTTGAACCCGACTTGAAGGCGGTTTGCCAGGACATCTCGCCCGACCTCACACCTGTGGCCGACCACAAGCCTTACGATTTGTCCAAGCCCGACGGCATCACGCAGCACGTCGCGCCCGGCACGAAAATTTTGTCCGGCAAATATCCCATCGCCACCGGCCTCGAACACGACGAACTCGGCCACCCGACCGGCTCGCCGAAATTGCACATGCAGATGAGCGCGAAACGCCGCAAGAAATTGCAGGCGCTCGCCGCGACCTTGTCCACGCCGAAGATTTACGGCCCGCCGGAAGGCAACGTCCTGCTCGTCGGCTGGGGTTGCACCCAAGGCCCGATTAAGGAATCCGTGGATCGCGCCCGCGCCGCTGGCGACAGCGTTTCCTCGATTCACATCAAGCACCTCAACCCGCTGCCGCTCGGTCTCGAAAACATTTTCTCCGGCTTCCATCACGTCTTCGTCGTCGAGATCAACGACGAAGGTCTGTACGGTTTCGGTCAGCTCGGCGGCTTGCTCCGCGCGCGCTACTGCGACCCGAAGATTCGCGGCATCAACAAGACCGACGGCTTGCCGTGGAAGGTCAAAGAAATCACCGCCGCCGTCGCCGCCAAGCTCGCGAAGAAATAGTTTTTACCCAACGCATTTACGAACATGAGTTCATCCACCGCTGAAATTTCCAAAGTCCCCGCCGCCGTGACGACCACCGCCACCGACGAACGCAAGGGTCTGACCAAAAAAGAAATCGCCGCCGACCACCCGACATGGTGTCCCGGCTGCGGCGACTTCTCCGTGCTCGCGCTCTACTTCAAGCTCATCGAGAAGCGCAAAATGTGGCACGAGAAAATCACGACCGTCGCGGGCATCGGTTGCAGTTCGCGCTTCCCGTATTTCGTGCAGGCGCACGGCGCGCATTACATCCACGGTCGCGCGCTGCCGTTCGCGAGCGGCGTTTCGCTGTCGCGCCCGGATTTGCACGTGTTCGCCTTCAGCGGCGACGGCGACGCGTTCTCCATCGGCGGCAACCACTTCACGCACACCGCCCGCAAGAACATCAAGATGTCGCTGGTCTGCATGGACAACTGGGTCTATGGCCTGACGAAAAAGCAGACCTCGCCCACGTCGCCGCTCGGCTTCAAGAGCAAGACCGACCAATGGGGCGCGGTGGATTATCCGATCAATCCGATGAAGCAGGCGATCTCCGCAGGTGCCACGTTTGTGGCGCGGACGACGCACACCAATCCGAACCACGTGCTCGAGATGATGGAAGCCGCCATGGATCATGATGGCTTCAGCTACATCGAGTGTCTGAG
>JBJOPC010000106.1:0-6754 GCA_046050965.1 Verrucomicrobiota bacterium
TTGGGCGGCAAGTTTTATGGAACAACCACTAGTGGTAAAAAGATGTTCAGAATAAACATCGACGGTACAGGTTTTACAAATCTTCACACTTTCCCTGGGTTTGCAAAAGACGGAACTCCACCGTCTTCTGAATTAACCCCGTCGGGTAACTCACTGTATGGGGTGACGTATGCTGGCGGGGATTATAATGCTGGCACGGTGTTCAAAATTAAGACCGACGGTTCGGGTTATACAAATCTGTTAAATTTCACTGGCGGCAATGCTGGCTACCTCCCATATGGCAGACTCATGCTGTCCGGCAACGTACTTTTTGGGACTACAAGCTATGGTGGAAGTTCGGATTACGGTACAGTTTTCAAATTGGACTTAAGCACTCCGCTATTCTTCACGCAGACCAACAATCAAATGGTGCTCACTTGGACGAATGCGAACTTCAGCCTGCAAGCTGCGCCGTTGGTCACGGGTATTTACACGAACATCCCAGGCGCAACGAGTCCTTATACGAACTTCATCACCGGCGCGCAGCAATACTTCCGGCTAATTGCGAATTGATGCCGTGTGGGGTGAGACACCTCAAATATTTCAAAAAAGTTCTTGCACAAGTTTTTGCCTCTGAGAGTTTCGCCGCTCCGTTCGCCCCGAAAGGTGCGCCGGACAGCACGGTTGCACACCGATAACTGATTCCCAGCAGGGCCAGGAGTGATGGCTTGCCACCCCATCCGCTGAATCAAAGTTGATTTTATGCCAGTCAAGACATTTAGACCGCTGACGCCGTCCACGCGATACATCACGATCGCGGACTTCAGCGACATCACGAAGTCCAAGCCTGAAAAGAGCTTGGTGTTCATCCGCAAAAAGACGGGCGGCCGTAACATGTATGGCCGCATGACGTCGCGCGGCATCGGCGGCGGCCACAAACAGAAGATTCGTAACGTGGATTTCAAGCGCAGCAAGCACGGCGTGGAAGCGTCGGTCGTCGCGATTGAATATGATCCCATCCGCACGGCGCGTCTGGCGTTGCTGGAATATAAGGATGGTGAGAAGGCTTACATCATCGCCCCGGTCGGCCTCGCGGTCGGCGCAAAGGTGATGAGTGGTCCGGCTGCTCCTCCGGAAACGGGCAATGCGCTTCCTCTCAAGAATGTTCCCATCGGCATCGCCATCCATAATCTTGAAATCGTCCCCGGTCGTGGCGCGCAGATGGTGCGTTCGGCTGGCGGTTCGGCGACGTTGATGTCGCGCGATGACGCGGGTTACGCGACGATTCGTTTGCCGTCCGGCGAAATCCGCCGGATTCACGAGGATTGTTTGGCGACGATTGGCCAGGTCGGTAATACCGAGCACGAGAATGTGATTCTCGGCAAGGCTGGTCGCTCACGGCATCGCGGCATCCGCCCGATCAACCGTGGTGTGGCGAAGAATCCCGTTGACCATCCGAACGGCGGCGGTCAGGGCAAATCCAAGGGCGGCGGCGGTTGGCAGCAGCTCATGTCGCCGTGGGGCAAGGTCGCCAAGGGCGGCAAGACGCGCGCGAAATACAAATCGTCGAACCGCTTCATCGTGGTTCAGCGCAACGGTGTGCCGATGAAACAAAAATAATTTATGGGACGTTCCATCAAAAAAGGTCCGTTCGCGGACGATCATCTGTTGAAGAAGGTGGCGAAGGCCAAGGCCATCAATCTGAAGACGCCGATCAAGACGTGGTCGCGCCGCTCGACGATTTCGCCGGACTTCGTGGGTCTGACGTTCAACGTCCACAATGGCAAAATATTCCTGCCGGTTTTCGTGACTGAAAACATGGTTGGCCACAAGCTCGGCGAGTTTTCGCTGACGCGCACGTTCAAGAAGCACGGGGCGCACACGGCCAAGGCGGAGGCGAAATAGTTTTTATGCAAGTCCAAGCCATCACAAAAAATTTCCGCATGAGCGCGCAGAAGATGCGCGAGGTCACGCGCCAGATTCAGGGTTTATCTGTGCTGCAGGCGCAGGCGGTTCTGGCCGTCGTGCCGCGCAAAGGCGCACGGGTTGTGGCCAAGACGCTCAACTCCGCCATCGCCAACGCGGAGAACAACAACAATGTGAAAGCCGACAAGTTGCACGTGAAGGAAGCGGTCGCTGGCAACGCCACGAGCTTGAAGCGGTTCGTGCCCAAGGCGCGCGGTTCGGCCGGTCCGATCATTAAGCGCAGCTGCCACATCAAGATCATTGTGTCCGACGAGAAATAATTTTATGGGTCAAAAGACTAATCCCATCGGTTTACGCGTCGCTGTCAATAAAGACTGGCGCTCGAAGTGGTATGCCAACAAGAAGGATTTCGGCAAGCTGCTCACCGAGGATCGCAAGATTCGCGACTTGTTGAAGAAGAAGCTCGAGTCGGCTTCCGTGCCGCGCATTTTGATTGAGCGCGCCGCGAGCCGCTGCCGCATCACCATCCAGACCGCGCGCCCCGGCGTGGTCATCGGGCGCAAAGGCTCGGAGATCGACAAGCTCAAGGAAGAGTTGAGCAAGATGACCGGCAAGGAAATTTACGTGGACATCCAGGAGATCAAGACTCCGGAGTTGGACGCGCAGTTGGTGGCGGAGAACGTGGCGTTGCAGTTGGAGCGCCGTGTGGGTTTCCGCCGTGCGATGAAGAAGGTTTTGCAGACGGCGAAGGATTTCGGCGCGGAAGGCATCAAGATTCGCTGCGCTGGTCGTCTCGGCGGTGCGGAGCTCGCGCGCTGTGAAATCTATCACTGGGGTCGCGTGCCGTTGCACACGCTCCGCGCGCAGATTGATTACGGTTTCGCGGAAGCGAAGACGATGTATGGCAAGCTCGGCGTGAAGGTGTGGATTTGCAAAGGTGACAACAAGCCCAAGGCGAAAGTGCAGCCCGCCGCCGCCGCGCCTATCGAAGCCGTCGCCGTGAACTGAACATTTTAACGAAACTTTGTTATGCCCTTACAGCCCGCAAGAGTAAAATTCCGGAAGATGCACCGTGGCAACCGCGCCGGCATGGCGACGGCCGGCCACACGGTTGAATTCGGTGAGTACGGATTGCAATCCATGGAGCGCTGCTGGCTCGACACGAAGCAGATCGAGTCCGCGCGCGTGGCGATCAACCGCTACATGAAGCGCCGTGGCAAGATGTGGCTGCGTGTGTTCCCGCAAAAGTCCTACACGAAGAAGCCGCTCGAAACCCGAATGGGCAAGGGCAAAGCCCCTCTCGAAGGCTGGGTGGCGGTGATCAAGCCGGCGAATATTTTGTTTGAGGTGGACGGTGTGACCGAGGCGGTCGCGCGTGAGAGCATGCGGTTGGCGGCCACGAAGCTGCCCATCCGCACCAAATTCATCTCGCGTCACAAGATGGCTTAAGCTGGAGATTTGCAAATGAAGATGTCTGAACTGAAAGATTTGTCGCTCGTGGAATTATCGGCCAAAGGCCGCGACCTGCGGCAGGAGATTTTTAACCTGCGCCTGCAGCAGGCGAGCGCGCAGCTGGAAAAACCGGCGCGCCTGCGCACGCTGCGCAAGGATATCGCGCGTGTCGAGACCCGCATCACGCAGCTCGGCAAGAAGGCTGCATAATTTTTGAAACTGATATGGCTGAAGCAACCGAACAATTGAAGGACGAACGCGGCAACCGCAAGGAACGCGTCGGAGAGGTCGTCTCCAACAAGATGACCAAGACGATCGTGGTGCGCGTGGAGCGCCGTTTCCCCCACCCGCAGTTCAAGAAGGTCGTGACCGCATACTCGAAATTTTACGCGCACGATGAGAAGAACGAGGCCAAGGTCGGCGACCTCGTCCGCATCACCGAGTCCCGCCCCGTGTCCAAGCTGAAACGCTGGAGGCTGGTTGAAGTGGTGGAGCGCAACGCCGAGGCTGCAACCGTGGCCGCTTAATCTAATATTTTATGCTGCAAATTCGTTCCGCTCTCGATGTAGCCGACAACACAGGTGCGAAAATCGCCTGGAACATCGGCGTGCTGGGCAAGAACCAGGCCTACGCCGGCGTCGGCGAGGTCATCAAGGTTCACATCAAGGTCGCCGCCCCGGACGGCTCGGTGAAGAAGGGCGAAGTGCATGACGCCGTCATCGTCCGCACCCGCCAGTCCATCCGCCGCAGCGACGGCTCGTATCTGCGGTTCGACCGCAATGCGTGCGTGATTATTGACAAGGAATTGAACCCGAAGGGCACGCGCATCTTCGGCCCGATCGCGCGCGAGCTGCGCGAGAAGAAGTTCATGAAGATTATCTCGCTCGCGCCGGAGGTCATTTGAGTATGCAAAAAAGATTTCATGTTAAAAAAGGCGACGAGATTGTCGTGATCGCTGGCTCGGAAAAGGGCAAGCGCGGCAAGATTATCGGCGTGGACACCGGCAAGGAACGCGTGACCGTTGAGGGGCTGAAGATCATCAAGAAGCACACGCGCAAATCGCAGCAGAACCCGAACGGGGCGATTGTTGAACGCGAGGGCACGATTCACATCTCGAATGTGATGAAGGCGGAGAATTACGACGCCAAGCGCGGCACGGCCACGGCAGCGAAATAAATTTACCAAACGGCCACGGCAAAAACCGTGACGATAAAAAATGAAAAGCAGACTTTACACAAAATATAAAAACGAGGTTGCGCCCGCGCTGAAGGAAAAGCGCAAGTACACGAACGTCCACCAGATCCCGAAGATGGAGAAGATCATCGTGAACATGGGCGTGAGCGCGTCGCTGGAAAAGGGCGCGCTGGATGACGCGGCGAAGGATTTGACGCAGATTACCGGGCGCAAGCCTGTGGTTAGCAAGTCCCGCCAGGACATCGCAAACTTCAAGCTGCGCAAGAACCAGCCCATCGGCTGCCGCGTGACGCTGCGCAGCGATGCGATGTATGAATTTTTTGACCGCTTGGTGGCAACGGCGCTGCCGCGCATCCGTGATTTTCGCGGCGTGTCGCCCCGTTCATTTGATGGCCGTGGCAATTACTCGCTGGGCATCAATGACCAGACGATTTTCCCCGAGATTGAGCTGGAAAAAATCAAGCGGCAGCAGGGCATGGATGTGACCATCGTCACCAGCGCGCCGACGAATGAAGAGGCCTACGAGCTCTTGAAGGCGATGGGGATGCCGTTCGCCGAGAAGAAATAATTTTATGGCAAAGAAATCCTGGTTGGAACGCAACAAGAAGAAGCAGGAGACGGTGAAGAAATTCGCCGCGCTTCGCGCCGAGCTCAAGGCGAAGAAGGATTACGTCGGCCTCTCGAAGCTGCCGAAGAACGCCAGTCCCGTGCGCGTGGTGAATCGCTGCGCGATCAGCGGACGCCGGCGCGCGTTCCTCCGCAAGTTCAACTGCTCCCGTCTCACGTTCCGCGAGGCCGCGCTGAACGGATTGATTCCCGGCATGACGAAGGCAAGCTGGTAAGAATATTTTTTTATGACCGATCCCATTGCAGACATGTTGACCCGCATCCGCAACGCCACGCGCGTGACGTTGCCGACGGTGGAAGTGCCGCACTCCAAGCTGAAGGAGAGTCTCGCGAAAATCCTGAAGGCCGAGGGCTACGTCGCCGAAGTGGCGGTTGAGGGCAAGACCGTCAAGAAGAACATCAATCTCAAGCTCAAGTATGAGGGCAAGCGCAGCGTCATCGAGGGATTGCGCCGCATCAGCAAGTCCGGCCTGCGGAACTACGTCGGCGCGACGGACATCCCGCGCGTGCGCGGCGGCCTCGGCACGGCAATCCTCTCGACCTCGGAAGGTTTGATGACGGGTGTGCAGGCTCGCAAGAAAAACATCGGCGGCGAAGTGCTTTGTTACGTCTGGTAAGGAATTTTATGTCACGCATTGGAAAACAACCCATTGTCATTCCCGCCAAAGTGAAGGTGGAAGTGAAGGGGCAGAAGATTTTTGTGGAAGGCCCGAAGGGCAAGCTCGATTTCGAACTGCCCAAACGCACCACGTTGAAGGTGGAAGGCGGCAACATCGTCGTCAGCCGCGCGGGTGAGGACGCCGAGGCGAAAGCGCTGCACGGCTTGAGCCGCGCGCTCGTCAACAACATGGTCAAGGGCGTGACCGATGGCTTCGTGAAGAAGCTGGAGATTCAGGGCGTCGGCTTCAAGGCCGCCGTTCAGGGCAAGGTTGTGAACCTCGCGCTCGGCTATTCGCACCCGGTCAATTACGAGATACCGGCGCAGATCAAAGTCACGGTTGAGGAGAACACCAAGCTTACGATTGAAGGGCCGGACAAGCAGGTTGTTGGTCGCGTGGCCGCCGAGATCCGCAGCTTTTATCCGCCTGAACCTTACAAGGGCAAGGGTGTCCGTTACAGCGACGAACGCGTCGTGCGCAAGGAAGGCAAGACCGTCCAATAATAATTTTTGCCCACGGCAAAGACCGTGGGCGCATCAAAATGAGAACGCAAAAGAAACAGCAGTTAAAGCAACTCCGTCAGTGGCGGATTCGAAAGAAAGTTTCCGGCACGAACGAACGTCCGCGCATGTCGGTCGCCTTCACTGGCGAGCACATCTATGTGCAGTTCGTGGACGATTCGAAGGGTGTCACGCTCGTGTCCACCTCGACACTCGCCAAGACCACTCCCGATCGCGAGAAGCTCGCGGCGAACGTGGAGAGCGCGAAGAAGATTGGCACACTCGCGGCGGAAGCGGCGAAGGGCAAGGGCATCAAGTCCGTGGTGTTCGACCGCGGCGGTGCGCGTTATCACGGCAAGGTCAAGGCGCTCGCCGACGCGGCGCGCGAAGCTGGTCTGCAATTCTAATTTAATCGTA
>JBJOPC010000107.1:0-9242 GCA_046050965.1 Verrucomicrobiota bacterium
ACGGTTCGTTGGCGTTCGGCGGTGCGAACGCGAACGGGACATGGACGTTGTTCTTGGCGGACTTGTCTGGCGGGGACATTTCGACACTGGTGAGTTGGGGGATGGACATCAGCGTGGTGCCTGAACCGATTACCTGGGCGTTGCTCGCGTTCGCGCTCGTTGGCGGCGCGATGATTTTTGTTCGCCGTCGTCTGGCCCTCGCCTGACGAGTTCTCCAAGGAGGTTAATTAAGGCGCACACGAACCGCAGGGTCGCAATACGGGCGGCTCTGCGGTGTAGTTTTTCGACGGAGCGTGGTGGCGGTTTTAAGAAATTGGCTTGCTCCGCCGTGCGGCGTCACGCATCGTAAAGTCGCTCTTTGCCCACGTGGCGGAATTGGCAGACGCGCTAGATTCAGGTTCTAGTGAGTAACATCATACAGGTTCAAGTCCTGTCGTGGGCACCACACTATAATTGCTTCGGATTCGTTCGTTTCATTAAGAAACCCCCGTATTAACGGGGGTTTTCGCGTTTCTCTGCTTCGCCTAACTTCGGACAGCTTCGGTCAACTTTTACCACTTTTCAGGGCACCAAAAGGCACTAAAGGGCACTGAACTAACCAACCCAAGACAAACTATGAAACCACAAGAAACCGCCCCTGTCGTATTGGCACTCGCACCACTCGCCGCCGCAGCCCCGGCAATCGTTATTGCTGGCGCTTTTGTTTGCGGCTTGATCTGGCTTTTTTCTGACGATGAGAAAAAGGAAAAGCCTGCACCCACCGAAACACAGCGCGAGGCACCACCCGAAACAAAACTAGCCGCACCAAGTCCGGCTGAAGCGTTGCCCAAAGCAAAACGAGTCATGCGCGACGATGTAGCAGAGGCGCTGGCCTACGGTGCAAAGCAACTCCCCCGGAAAGATGCTGTCACGGCGCTTGAAGCCCTCGGCTTTCGCAAGACGGCAGCTTATCGCGCACTCTCGCCAGACGGAAAATTTGCCAGCCTGATTGAATTTACAGCAGATGGATTGATTGAGTGGAAAGGCTGACTTATCCGCAACAAGGTAATGAGCCGAAGAAAGAGTGCCGCCCGCAAAGGCGCTCACTTCTGCGGTGACTGCCGCAAGCAATAACCACAACAGCTAGACAACATTTTTCAGCAACCACAACCGAAGAGAAATGTGGACATTTTTTTACCGTTTAAAATAAATTTAAACTTTTTTATAAAAAAAATTAAATAACTTTAACGATTAAAAGCTATTTATAAAAACCCATCCTAAACTTTCGCGCTGAAAAATTATTTAACAGAATTATCGCATAAACAATTCAAAGTAGCCCTTGAATTGAAAGCGGCGGTTTCTTTTGTAGCCCGTTATTTCTTCCAAAATATCAGCCTCTTGAAATCTCTTAATCAATTTGTCTGCCGTCACCTGACTGGTTCCCAATTCTCGCATTACCTCGCTCGTGTTTATCACGGGGTTTTTGTATAAGACATTCAACAAAAGGTGTGCGTTTTTTGCTCCACGCCCCATACAAACAATCTTCTGATCTAATTTGTGCTGGAGCGCAATAATGTCTTGAAAGGTCTTCTTTCCCTTTTCTGCCGTTGCAATGACTGCAACCAAAAACATTTTTATCCAATGAGCCAAGTCATGGGAGGCGCGCACTCGGGTCAGCGCATCATAATACGCCCCCTTATTTTTCTCGAAGTAATCTGAAAGATAAAGAGACGGTTTATGCAATAATTTGTGACTAACCAAGTAAAGAGTAATCAATAATCTCCCAATGCGGCCATTGCCATCTTGGAATGGGTGAATAGTTTCAAATTGGTAATGACTAATAGCGATCCGTATTTGCGTCACGCTCCGGTTTAACTTTTGTGAGAACGTGCTGATAAACTGCTGGAAATTTTTCACGGACTTCTTTTTCAGCGAGTCCAAACAAATCAATGACCATGAATCCGCGCGGTTCGTCTGTTAAATCTCTGCCATGCCTATACTCCAAAATGTGCTTCTCTAGTCCTTTGATTTTCCCCAAGCCGAGTCCCGACGCTTCATCTCTCGTCACAATAAAACCAGAGCCGATAAGTTGCATACCGCGATAAGCAAGCCGTTCGTTTGCTCTCAATTCAACTGTCGCGGTTACATTCGCGCCGGTAGTTAAATCGGCAGAGATTTTTCCGCGTTGCGTGGTGAACGCAACTTTTGCCGAGCCGTCGGCTTGATCCGTTTCGGTTTTGACTTCAAGCAATTCGCCCGCGTGTTCGCCCGGCACGCCAACGGTCATGGCAATTCGCACCGCTGCGCCGTCCGCCGTGTCCACCCACGGATGATCGGGAATAGCAAACGCCAGCGACAGCGGCGGCTTGGCGGAAAGCTGCATTTGCACTACGCGGCGCGCAAACGTCTGGCGCAAGCTGTTCGTGGTGATGAGGCCAAACCGCCGCGCCTTGCCGGTGCGGACAAGTTCCGCCGCCTTGTGCCACCAATACAAAACAAAATCGGCAGATTCCGGCACGTCAGGATAAGCAGCGCGGAGCGTTTCGGCGTAACCGTCGCCCAAATCTTCCCGCATCCGCGCCGTGCCGATAAACGGCGGATTGCCGACGATGAAATCCGCTTCCGGCCAAGTTGCCGGGCGCGGGTTGGCGTAGGTAAGCAACGGCACGCGCTTGGATTCGTCCGGCACTTCGCGCCCCGTCACCGTGTCCGTTTTCAAACTGCGCCGATCCCAAATAAATTTTGCATTTCCAGCGGCGTCGCGCGCGGGCTGCGGTTCGCCGTCATAGGCAAGCACGGCGTCGCGGCATTGGATGTTTTTGAAATTTTTCAGCACCGGCTCGGCGGGCATGGTCTGGCCGCGCGTGCGGAAATGCCATTGCAAGTAACCAATCCACAAAACCATTTCGGCAATGGACGCGGCGCGCGGATTGATTTCAAGGCCGAGAAATTGGTGCGGGTCAACGGTGTGTTTTTCCAAACCAAGTTTGAAATTTGCGCCGAAGTCTGCCGACGCGATCAGCACTTCGCCTTCAAGCCGCTTCAAGTGTTCCAACGCGACGTAGAGAAAATTTCCCGAACCGCACGCCGGATCAAGCACCTTCAGGTTGCAAAGCCGTTCGTGGAAAGAATTGATTTCGCTGCGGGCTTTTTCAAGGTCTGCCGCCGCGCTCTTTTCCTCATCTTGCACAAATTTGTAATCAATTTTAGCTGCCGCATAGTCGCCTTGATCCTGCTTTTTCTGCGTTTCGGCCATTAGCTCTTTAGCCTTGGCGCTTCTGGCGGATGAACGTTTCTCCAATGTATAGGCGGCGGCGCGGACGTTTTCCCATTCGGCGCGGAGCGGATCAATCACCGTCGGCATCACAAGCTGTTCAACGTAACTGCGCGGCGTGAAGTGTGCGGCAAGTTTGCGCCGCTCGCCTTCGCCGCCCAGCGCGCGTTCCAACAGCGTGCCGAAAATGGCGGGTTCAACGTGCTGCCAGTCGAGTGCCGCCGCCGCTTTCAAAATGCCGAGCTGCGTGCCGTTCACCGGCAGCACGGTATTGTCGGCAAATAGTCCACCGTTAAATTTCAGCAGCTTGCGGCACAAAATCGCCGATACAGATGCACCCGAACGGCCTTCATTCATTTCTTTGAACAAAATGGAGACGCGCTCCACAAAGCCCGTCCCGTCCGGCGGCAGGGTGTTCAGCAATTCCGTAAATCCCTTTTTGCCTTCGCTGTTCGGTAGCAAGCCGACGTCCTCGGCGAACATACAAAACAGGCAGCGCGTGAGAAATTCAGCGACGATTTTCGGCGAATGTTTTTTCTCAAATGACTTGGCGAGTTCGGCCAGATGCTTGGCAACTTCGCGCGTTACTTCCGCGCTGCGCTTGGACGGGTCGAGTTCAAGCGGACTTGTCCAAATCTGTTTTAGCTGTTTGCGGATTTTTTCTTCCCGCAACTGTTCAAGCCGGATGCGATAGGTGAGCGGATCGGGAAACGGCTGATAGGCGCGGCCTGTGCCGGAAAAATCGGCGCGGACTTCAATGACGTGCCCCACGTCCACGACAAGCAGGAACGGCGGCGCGGGTTCGTCCGTCGGCAAGGCGCGGACATAATCACGCGCCTGCACAAAGGCTTTGAGCATCGCATCGTCCCAGCGGTCGGTATCGCGGACGGGCGCGGCGATTTTTTTGCGCTTGGCAACCGCGCCCATTTGTTCGGCGGCAAGTTCAACGCTGGTTTGTTCAACAATCTTTTTCTGGAATTTTTTAGATTCCAGAATGAAGCAGCCGCGCTTGTAGAGATCAATGCGGCCTAGTGCTGTCGAGCCATCGGCTTGGATTTCGTTGACGTGAAATTCAAAGGTGTAGCTGCCGTTGCGCTGGCTGCCGGGGTGGTCAACGTCTAACAAATCGCACAACTCCAAAAGGAATGGCTGGCTAATGATTGCATAACGTTCTTGGACGGTTGCAGAACGCGTCTGGAGCCAGTCCGGGGAGCATCCGTAACGAGCGAGAACGCGATGGACGTAGCCGGAATCGCCTGCTGATTCCATAGCGAGCCGGGAAACCGACGGAGTGTGCCCGTCCTCGGGCACTGCAACGGGTTAAACCCACGGCGGAAGATTTGTTTGCGGCTAGGAGTTTTCAAATCGCAGCGCCCGAGGACGGGCGCACTCCGCGTCAACTACTTCAACTTCTCCGGGTTGAGCGGCTTCAAATCACGCGGCAGGAAGATGCCGTCCTTGCGGATGAGTTCGCCGTCGAACCACACTTCGCCGCCGCCCCATTCTTTGCGCTGGATGAGCACCATGTCCCAATGCACCGCGCTGCGGTTGGTGTTGTCGCATTCCTCGTAAGCCTGACCGGGCGTGAAGTGCAGCGAACCGGCAATCTTCTCGTCGAACAAGATGTCGCACATCGGATTCAAGATGTGCGGATTGAAGCCGAGGGAAAATTCGCCGATGTAACGCGCGCCGGGATCGGTGTCCAAAATCTCATTCAGCTTTTTCGTGTTGCTGGAAGTGGCCTTCACAATTTTGCCGTCTTTGAATTCCAAGCGGACGTTCTCGAACTTCGTGCCGGCGTAGAGCGTGGGGGTGTTGAACTGGATAACGCCGTTCACGGACTTCAACTGTGGGCAGGAAAAAACTTCGCCGTCGGGAATGTTGCGGTCGCCTTTGCACATCTTCGCGCCGATGCCTTTGATGCTGAAGGTGAGGTCGGTGTTCGGCGCGACGAGACGGACTTGGTCAGCCTTCTTCATGCGCTGTTCCAACGGCTTCATGGCGCGCGCCATCTTCGCGTAGTCGAGCGTGCAAACGTCGAAGTAAAGATTCTCGAACGCCTCGGTGCTCATGTTCGCCGCCTGCGCCATGCTCGGCGTGGGCCAGCGGAGGACGACCCATTTGGTTTTGTTGACGCGGTAGTTTTGAACGGGGCGGAGAATTTTCGTGTAGAGCTTGTTGATGTCGCTCGGCACGTCGGAGCTTTCGCTGGCATTGTGGCTGCCGCGCAGCGCGATGAACGCGTCCATCTTTTTCATGCGGTTCATTTCCAACCCAGCGACGAGCTTGGCGCGCTTTTCGTCCGTGCCGAGGAGTAGTTCGCGGGCAACGCGCGAGTGCTTCGTCTCCACGAGCGGCGTCGCACCCGCCGCGCGCACGGCGCGGATGAGTTCGACGGTGAATTCGTCGGGGATGTCGGTCACGTCAATGAGGACGCGCTCGCCTTTCTTGAGTTCGCAGGAATAGTTGGCGAGGAGCTGGGCGAGTTTGGTGTAGCGCGGGTCGGTCATAAATTTGTGGCGAGGCTAAAATAAATTTTGCCGCGAGGCCAGAAAATCAAACGCCGCGGCGAACCAAGCCGTGGCGAAGACAAATCCAACTTTACTTCACGCGCCCGCTTTGCAACGCTTTCGCCCATGATGAAGACTGTTTTTCTCGCTCTGACGCTCACGTTCGCCGCGCTGCTCACCGGCTGCACCGGCACGCTCACGAACCTTTCGCCCCACTACCAAGAACGCCGCGCCGACGGGCTTTACCCCGTGGCTGTGTCGTTCCACACACGCCAAGATTCGTTGCGCTGGGCGTCCATCAAGCCCTACGTCATCATCGGCGACGCCACCTATCCCATGCGCCTCATGCCGCTCATGACCAACCGCTGGGAAACCCTCGTGCCAGTCGCCGCTAACGTCAGCAAGACTTCCTTCCGCTACAAATTCGACTGGCAATACAACGCCATCCCCAGTCCGCTCAACGACAGCATGACTTCCAAGCCGCAGGAATTGCGGATCATCGGCAACTAACTTTTCGACCAAACAAAAAACCGCGAGGCTCAAAGTCTCGCGGTTTTTTATTTTTGAAAGCAGACGCGTCCGCACCTCATGGCTTCCTAGTTTCCTGATTCAAAATTCCCCAAATCAAAACAAACGCGCTCGCAAAATCCTGCGGGCGCGTCGCCACCCACTGCGTTACCGCGTCACGCGTGAACCACTCGCCGCGCTCAATCTCCTCCGGATGCAACACGAATGGCCCTTCGCTCGCGCCGCGATAGACCCAGCAAAATTCCCAGCCCGTCTCCTTGCAGGCATCAATCTTAAATAGCCGCGCGGGCGGCTGCGCCACGACCAAGCCGATTTCCTCGCGCAACTCACGCACCGCGCAGGTGTCATAATCCTCGCCCGTGTCCACATGGCCGGACGACGACGAATCCCACAGGCCTTTCGCCGTGTCCTTGAGCAGCGAGCGTTTCTGCAAAAAAACTTCGCCGCGCGCATTGAACACCAGCACATGAATGGCGCGATGCCACAGCCCGCGCGCATGGACTTCGCGGCGCGATGCTTGGCCGATGACTTCATCGTGTTCGTTGACGAGGTCGAAAATTTCTTCGGCCATGGAAATAATTTTAGTTGAGAAAACCGGCGTTGAAGGTGGTGCCCACGACAGGACTTGAAGGCCCGCGCATAAACGTCAATAGATACAGGGGTTTTGACGTGTTTTGGCTGCGGTGTCTTTTCAGTGCCTTTCGAGAAACGTGCTTGGGGGATTTGATCGAATCCAACTCCGCAAGCTACGCCTTCAACAAATTCTTCGGACGGGACGTTATTGATTTTTCCGTTTAATGGGAAGGCCGGTTTATTTTGAGCGGGGACAATTTTTAATTCCCCGGAAAATTGCGGAACTTTCCCGAAAAAATCCGAAATTCCGGGATCGGGGATTTTGATTCCGCAGATTTCCACAAATGCAGACTCAATTTTAATTTCCGTCCCCGAATTCCCCGAACGGGGATTACGGGGACTATTTTCCAACCTCATCCACAAAAAATCAAACTGGGGGGTATTTAATAAATTCAGAATCATAATTCCGCCTCGGTTTCTGTTTTAATGCGAAGGTTTTTCCAGCCGTCATTCTGTTTTCCGTCTTCGCCCCGAATATCCTCGGTTTGCTCTTGGGAAAGCAACGCCTGCCTGCCTGACGACCAACAGTTGAAGATTTTGTCATCTGTTCAAAATTTAATGTCGAGGATTTTGAGACGTTCTGGCCTTGTCTCGATTTGGTGATTTTGTTCACAGGTAGCTAATGAGGCACGATGTTCGCCTATGACTTTAGGCATATTGTTTGCCGCTACGCCATCGAAGTATGATTTGCGTATGATTCCTGCCCATGCTTGCCAAAAATACATCCCATCATGCCTTGCATGGTTCGATATACTTACAAGTTTGCTGTAATATTTAACGGGCGGCATTATTGATTTTCGTTTTACAACTTCCGCAAAGCCACCCGAACCCAGATGAGATAAACGCACCCTATGAAAATAAATCCAATCCGCACCGTTAAACTTAATTTGTCAGCCGCTCGCAATTTTCTGGGTGCGCTCTGCGCGAGCTTGGTGCTACTCGTCGTCACTCGCAGTCACGCAGCGGATGGTTCATGGGCGGCAGATGCGGCGGGCAATTGGAATACTGCCACCAGCTGGTTTGGCAATGTCATCGCCGATGGTGCGAACAGCACCGCGAGTTTTACCAACGACGTGACGGCCATTCGCACGGTCACGCTTGATGGCGCGCACACGCTCGGCAACCTGACCTTCGGTGATGGTGATTCGACCACGACTGGGGGATGGTTTGTTTCCGGCGCGAACATACTCACGTTGAGCGCGACCGCCCAGCCAGTCATCACTGTCAATGCGATGAATGGGATCAACGGCACTGACCCGACGAACGATGTGACTATCACTTCTATTCTTGCCGGTTCACAGGGCTTCGTGAAACGCGGCGTCGGCACACTCACTGTGGAAGCGGTGAACACGCTCACTGGTCCGGTGCAGATTGACGAAGGCGTAATCAAGTTCGGCAACGCCACGGCGTTCGGACCGATTGCCACCAGCAAAATTATTTTCAACGGCGGCGCGCTGCGCGTCGGCACGAATGCCTTCGCGGTTCCCACCATTGCGCCGACGATGGGATACTCAAACCTCGTCCAGACCACCGGCACGATTATTTGCTCCAACGGCAACTACGACGTCTACGCTGGCTCGTTCTACGGCGCTGGCACGTTGAACATCCGCACCACCGGCCGCTTGAGCACGTCCGGCGTGAACGGCCAGTTCACCAACTTCACCGGCACGTTGGACATGACTGGTTCGTCCAGTGGCGGCATCTTGCGCATCGGCACACCGGGGCTGGATTTATCAAGGCTCACGTTGAACCTCGGCTCCACGTCTGGTCGGGCGCAACCGACTTTTACGGCCAACACCTCGCAAAATGTTTTGCTCGGGGCGCTCTCTGGCGGCGTGGGTAGCCAACTACTCGGCACGGATAAAAACACCACCGTGGCTACCTTGATGATTGGCTTTCTCAATACTTCCACCGTGTTCGACGGGCGTATGCGCGACGGCAGCACCGCCAGCGCCCGTATCACCGCGTTCACCAAAGTTGGCACCGGCACACTCACGCTTTCGGGCGTCAACGACTACACCAGCTTGACCGTCATCAGCAACGGCATCGTGGCACTCACCAACAGCGGTGCGCTCTCCGTCACGCCTAGCATCACGCTCAACGCTGGCACGACGCTCGATGTTTCCGGTCGCACCAACACCACCGTCGGCTGGTCGCTTGCCGCCGCGCAAACGCTCGCGGGCAGCGGCACCATCAACGCCACCGCCGTCGCGCCCGGCAACGCCGCCCTCACCGCCGGCACGGTTGCGCCCGGCAGCGGCACGGGCAATATCGGCAAATTAATTTTCAACGGCGGCCTCACCCTCGACGGCTTGGCC
>JBJOPC010000108.1:0-3308 GCA_046050965.1 Verrucomicrobiota bacterium
AAGGAGATGGTCGCCCAAGGTTTTGACATTGACTGGAATCAGCTTCCGGCGACTATATTTCTCTTTGGAATCGTCATATTTAACCGATACAGAACGCTGTGAAATACCCAACAGCTGACCCAACCGTGGTTGGCACTGTCAGTTCCGCTGTCGCGGTTCACGTCACGAGTTAGCGGTGGTTCAGCTTTCTACGTTAGGCCACATTACGCGCATGGCAGATTACACATCATCATTTCGAGTTAAGGTCGAGGCTATCTTTCGGGAGTTGGCTGGTAATCGCGCAGTGACACTAGATGCCACCCGATTGCCGGAGAGCATCACAGCTACTATCAAGGCTGCGCTCGTTGCCAAAGACGCCGGCGAAGCGGAGATACTTCACTCGGAAAAGATTGCTTTTAATCTCACAGATTGGAGTGCAGAAGCTGGATTTTTGGTTGCACTTCATTTGTTTCCAGAACGGTTCACGCCAGACGAGATTCGTGATGGCGTCGAGGCATTTCTGATTCACGCACCGCATCATGTCATTGCAGCGGCACGACTTGCCGGCCATCCGACCGATGACATTTTTAGAGACGACGACCATGTGGCCTAACCAGCTGCCGGAACCAACGTGGTTGGCGCTTGCCGTTCCGCTGTCGCGGTTCACGTCGCGGTTCACGTCGCGAGTCGGCGGTGGCTCAACTTTTTTCGTTAACCTGTCTCTTTCTGCCCAGCGGAACCTCCGGCGGACGCCAAAAACACCCTCTTTTTTGCTCATTTCGGGTCAATTTCCTGCAAAAACCCGGTTTTGACGTGCGCGGCAGCGTTTTTTGGCTTCAAAAAATCCGTCCCGAGGTGCTCCGGACGGTTTTTGGGGAGCAAAAATTCCGATAAGAGGTGCTCCGCCCCGATTTTTGGGAGTCAAAAAAGCGTCCGGAGGTGCTCGGGAAGGTTTTTGCGGAGTAAAAATTCCGACATGAGGTGCTCCGGATGGATTTTGCGGAGTAAAAATTCCAGTAAGAGGTGCTCGGGATGGATTTTTTACGCCCAAAAATCGGGTCGGAGGTGCTCGGGTCGCTTTTTTGGAAGCAAAAAAACCGTGCCGAACACTTCGGCACGGTTTTTAAAACGCCCCCAACCGATCCCCAAATAGGCCGGGCGGAGTTTAAGCCGGATAAATTATTGGGTGGAGACGCGGTAGAAGCGCGCGCCGTTCGTCGCGGCGGCGTCGCTGACGTTGGTGGTGTTGCCGTTGCCCGCGACGATGGTGAGGGTTTGCCACGCGGCATTCGTGAGCGCGGTTTTGTATTGGACGGTGTGGGTCTTGCCGGCTTGCGTGAGGAAGTTGAAAGTGGCGGTGCTGCCGGTGCGGTTGGGATTGGAGAGCACTACGGCGGTGTTGAGCGCGGTGCTGGAGCGATAGGCTTTGATGGCATTGGCGTTCGCGGAGTTGATGAGCAGCGGCACGCCGGTGACGCGGTCAAGGGAGTAGAACTGCACGCTGCCGCCAAAACCGCCTTGGTAGTAGAGCAAGCGCATGGGATACACGCCCGTCACGGGTGCGATGAAATAAAACTCGGAGGGCGTCTGCGCGCCGCGTCCGCCTTCGTAATCCATGATTTTGAAATCGGTGGGGTTCAGCGCGTTCGTGCCGGAGGTGAGGCGGAAACCGTCGTCGCTGCGCACCGCCCACTGATTGAGACCGGCAGCGAGCTGGACGTAGAACGTGGCGGCGAGCGCGAAGTTGCCGGGGCCGTTGGTGTTCGCGCACGGCGCGTAGCCCGCGAGCGCGACGCTGGGAAACACCGCACCGCTGTTGGTGAACGTGGAGCCGTCCGGCGAGACGCGTCCGCAGAGTTCGTAGTTGATGACGTTCGTTTCGGCGAAGAAAACATTCGTGTCGGGCGTGTAGGGCAAGCTGGTGTTCGTGTTCAACGTCGTGCCTGCGAGCATGGCTTCGGCCCAAGTGGAACCGAGCGGCGCGGGGGTGGCGTTGCCCGGCCATACGTCGGGGAATTTTACGAGGTGTATCGCGAAACCATTGCTCACGCCGGAGCCGGTGGTGAGGGCGAAGCTGTTGGACAAAACTAAAATGTTCGCGGTGGTGAACGTCCAGTCGTTGGTCTGTGTCACGCCGCCGCTGTCGGTGAACACGGCGCGCAGGGTGTTGGTGGCGTTGAGCGGGTAGAGCGCGGCGGGCGTGTAGCTGACGGTTGTGCCAGCGGCGTGGTTGGTCAGCGCGAGGCTGCCGGATACGTCCGCGCTGTTGACGAACAGCTTCACGCTGCTCGTGACGTTCGTGGTCTGGCGGTTGGCGATGGTGAAGGCGATGCGTTGGTCGGGCAACACGCCCGTGGCGTTCGGTGTGGGAAAACCTTCGCTCAAATACGGGCGCAGCGTCGCCGCGTTGGCGACGGGGACGAAGGTGAAGTAATCGAAGTTGCACGAGTCGCCCACGCGCGTGACGCGGAAGGTGTGATTCGTGACGGTGAAACGCACGGTGACGTTGCTGCCGAAGAAATCTTTGAGCGGCGCGAAGGCGTAGTTGGAAATAATGTTGCCCGTGTCCGTGCCGATGAAACGGCCGAGGGCAGCGCGCGGTTGGTTCGTGGTGGTGGCGGTCGTGGCGGCATCGCGTTCGAGCAGCATCTGCGGCACAGCGCCGCCGCTCAAGCGGGCATAGACGTTGTAGGCAGTGTTGGTCTTGAGGCTGCGCGTGTAGTTGAGCCACTCGCCGGATTGAACGTAGTCGAGCGACCAGTTGGTGAGGCCGAGATTGATGTAGTCCGCGTGGTCATTGCTGTCGCCGGAGATTTCCAAATCCACGGCGTCGTTGGCGCGATAGGGGTTCGTGCCGCCGTCGGTGTATTCAAAGAAGTCAATGTTGCTGACCGCCGCGATGTTGACCTGCCCGTCGTATTGCCCGGCGAACGGGGAGAGAATCGCGCCGCCGCCGGCGTAGTTGTAAGCCTCGGCTTCGACGAAAATGTTCGTGGGACTCCAGGTGTTAAACGAGAAACTGTTCGTGACGGAGTTGCCGTTGTCGTCGGTCACGGTGATGACGGTGGCGTAAGTCTGGTTGGCCGCGAGCGCGGGCGAAGCCGTCACGCTCCAGTTCGTCGCGCTGCCGACGTAGCTGTAACTCGTCACGTTTGTGCCGTTGAGGGCGACGCGGATTTTGTTCGTGTTGGCGCTGATGGTCGAAAAGATGGACGAGGCGGTGAACGTGATGGGCGTGGTCGTCGGCAGAAAAAGGGAACCATTGGTGGGTTGGACATTGGCGATGATGGGCGGCACGAGCGAGGTGGCCGCGACTTGGAATTGGTTCA
>JBJOPC010000109.1:0-22304 GCA_046050965.1 Verrucomicrobiota bacterium
AACGCGCGCGATTTGCCGTGGCGGCGGACGCGCGATCCCTACGCAATTTGGGTTTCGGAAATTATGCTGCAACAGACGCAGGTCAAGACGGTGATTCCGTTTTGGGAACGCTGGCTGCGCGAGTTACCCACCATCGAAGTGCTCGCCGCCGCGCCGTCAGCGCAAATCCACAAGCTCTGGGAAGGCCTCGGCTATTACACGCGCGTGCGGAATATGCAGAAGGCTGCGCAGCAAATCGTGGCTAGCCGGTGTCGAGGGTCGAAGGTCGAAGGTCGAGGGAAGGCGGAGTTCCCGCGCGACTTCGACGCGGTGTTGGCGTTGCCGGGGATTGGCCGCTACACGGCGGGGGCGATTTGCAGCATCGCCTACAACCAGCCCGCGCCGATTCTCGACGGCAACGTCATCCGGGTGCTGACGCGCGTGTTCGGCATCGGCGAAAACCCGCGCGAGAAAAAAACGAACGCGCAGCTCTGGAAACTCGCGGCGGACTTGGTGCAAAACTCGAAACTCGAAACTCGAAACTCGAAACGCCCCTGCTCCGACCTCAACCAGTCGCTCATGGAACTGGGCGCGCTCGTCTGCACACCGCGCCACGCGCGATGTGAGATTTGTCCGGTGCAAAAACTGTGCGTGGCGTTCCGTGACGGGCGCGTAGCGGAGTTGCCGAATCTCGGCAAGCGCGTGACGGCGACGGAGCGACAGTTCACAGCGTTCGTCATCGAGCGCGGCGGAAAATTTCTCGTGCGCCAGCGCCCGGCGGGCGTGGTCAACGCGCACTTGTGGGAGTTTCCGAGCGTGGAGTCGCCGAGTCGCAGCGCCGAGTTCGCAGTCGCGGCCAACGCCAAACCGTTCTGCGTGGTAAAACATTCCATCACGCGCTACCGCATCACGCTCACCGCGTGGCGCGCAACGGTGACGGAGAAAGTTGCGGGCGAATGGCGCACGTTGGCGCAATTAGAAAGACTGGCGTTCACCGCCGCGCACAAAAAGATTTTGGCGAAGCTGCGAACGTGAGCCGCTTCACGCTTCGGGAATTAAATCGCCGAATAGTTTTTCGTAAGCTTGCGCTTGAAATGCCATCGCCACCGGCGCGGAAACAAACAAGCCGACACAACAGCACAGCAAGCCTGCCAGCGTGATGAATCCAGCAATCATGCCGAGAAAGAAAGTCTGCCACCAATGTTTGTTCACGACCGCGCGGCTCAATGTCATCGCTTGCCAAAAGTTCAGATGTTTATCCGCCACGAGCCAGACCGTAAAAATCCAGCAGGTTTGGAAATACACGAGCGCACAAACCCCGGCCACGCCCAGCACTCCCCCGCCCGCCAGCAGCCAGATGGGCAGCCCACTCAACGGCTCGTGTCCATGAACAAACGCGCCACCAATCACTGCGATGGCTACCATGATGCCTGCGGGAATCAACGCCAGCATCGCAAGCAATCCCGGTATGACATTCGCCGCAATGAGTTGACCGAAGCGCGAGCCGAAGCCACCGAACGCATCGCCCAGTTGCGCGGATTCGCGGCGAAGCTTTTTTAGAAAGAACAACATTAGCCCGCCCAGCAATGGCCCGGTGAAAACCATCCCGGTAATGACGCCCAGATACGGAATGCCGTTCACCACCCCGATGCAAAGCCCCACCACGCAGGTCACGCCAACAAAGCTGCCGAGGTCATTCTTAACTAGTTCCCATGCTTGGTTGAGATAGCCGCTGAAATCGTGTTCGTAATCGCGGGCGCGAACTTGTGCCTCGGTCGCAGCCCCGGCGGCGTTGGCTTGCGAAAAATTACTACGCGCGAACACCGGCGGCGCGGCGGGAGCAACGGCAGGCGCGATGGTGGGACGCACTTCGCGCCACGGTAGCCACGCGGTCATGCCTTCGCGCCAGACAAGCGTGTCGCCTGCAATCTTGCCGCTGGCGACGAGCGCGTTGAAATCAGTTTCGGAGACGGGGCCGAGTTGCGCGCCGTTTTCTGCGTAATACCACATGGTGAGTTTAGTTTGGGTTGGTCAGACGCGCGCAGCATCGGCATTTCGGCGCGGCGACGCAAAGGTTTTTTGCGCGAGATTAAACTGGCGGACACACGGACGCGGCGTTTCAATGCGGACGTTCCACCCATTCACGCCATGAATAAAATCTCCCGCCGCCAAGCACTCAAAACCACCGCGCTCGCCACGGCCGCACTCGCCGCCGCGCCCACGCTGTTCGCACAAACGAACGTCGTCGCGCCCGCGCCGACCAGCTGGTTCACCCTACCGAAGCTGCCGTATGCCTATGATGCCTTGGAGCCGCATTTGGACGCGCGCACGATGGAAATCCACCACAGTAAACATCACGCGACGTATGTGACAAACTTGAACAAAGCCGTCAGCGAACTGTCTGCTGTGAGCGGCTCGCTCGCGCTTGAAAGCTTGCTGCAAAATCTCGATACGTTGCCGGAAAAAATCCGCGCGACCGTCCGCAACCACGGCGGCGGGCATTACAACCATTCGCTCTTCTGGCAGATGCTCAAGCCCGGCGGCAGCGAACCCACGACGGAGTTGGCGGCGGCACTGGAAAAAAATTTCGGCAACGTCGCCGGGTTCAAGGCAAAGTTTGGCGAAGCGTCGCTCAAAGTTTTCGGCAGCGGCTGGTGCTGGCTCACGCGCGACGGCAGCGAATTGAAAATCGAAACGACGGCGAATCAAGACACGCCCTTGAGTGCGGGGCGCACGGTGTTGCTCGGCCTCGACGTGTGGGAACACGCCTACTATCTCAAGTTCCAAAACAAGCGCGCCGACTACTTGGCCGCGTGGTGGAACGTGGTGAACTGGGATTTTGTGGCAGAGCGGTTCGCGTCGGGGCGTCCCGTTTAAAAATATTTTTTATCTTCACCAACGCTTAAGGCAGCGCGGCGTAAAGTCGCACCATGAAAACGAACCGCTGCCTCGTCGTGGATGACAATCAAGACCTGCTCAAGATCACCAGCCTCATGCTCGCGCGCGTCGCGAACGTCGAGATTTGCTGCTGCGATTCAGCCGCCGCCGCGCTCGCCACCTTCGCCGCCGCGCCGAACGATTTTGCTTTCGTCATCACCGACATGGATATGCCGCACATGAACGGCAAGGAACTGTGCCAGCGCCTGCACGAACTCGCGCCGGACTTGAAGGTGGTTTTATCCACAGGCAGTTCCGTCGTGACCGAAGCCGACGCGGCGGCGAGCGGCTTCTTTCGGATGCTGCACAAGCCGTTTCCGCTCGCCCAACTACGCTCCGCCGTAGACGCGCTGGCGTTAGCGGCGTGAGAAGCAAACTCGCCAACGCTGCGCCGAACGGGTAAAAATCTTTCACCTGTGAAGCTCCCAGTTCTAACCTCGAAGCTCCAGAGAAGCTCCAAGCCGCAAGCTCTAAACTGCCGCGCGCGGTTGCCGCGCGGTATTTGTGGTTTGGAATTTCTCTGGTGTTTGGTGTTTGGCGCTTGGTGCTTTTCCGCTTCCGCTGCCACGTTGGAAATTTCCCTGCGCCCCACGTTCGCCGGTGCGCCGCTCGCACTCAACGAACCGCGCTACGAAAATTCTGCGGGCGAAAAAATTTCTGTCAGCCGCGTCAGTTTTCTCGCGAGCAGCTTCGCGCTCGAACGCGCCGATGGTTCGTGGCTGGAGTTCACCAACGAGTTCGCGTGGTTCGACGCAGAGAAAAATCGTTTATCCCACGCGCTCCCGTCCGCGCCGCCCGGTGAATACCGCAGCGTCCGTTTCTTCATCGGCCTCGACGAATTCACCAACACCAACAACCTCGCCCAACACGCCGCCGACCACGCGCTCAATCCCAACCTGAACTCGCTCCATTGGAGTTGGCAAGGCGGCTACATTTTCTTGGCGGTCGAAGGAATGTGGCAGGCGAACGGCGCAGCGCAAACCGGCTTCTCCTACCATTTCGCCCGCTCGCCTAACCGCACTCGCATCAGCCTCAACGCCGCGCTCGACCTCACCCACGACGCCTCGCTCCATCTCGACTTCGATCTCGCCACGTTGCTCAACGCCCCGCGCCCGCTCTCGTTCGCGCGCGACGGCGACGCCACGCACTCGCGCACCAACGACCCCATCGCCGCCAAGCTCGCGGCGAATTTGCCCGGCGCATTCCGCGTCCGCAAAATTGAAACCGCCGCGTCCGCCACTGCGCCCACTGCGACGCTGCGTCCGCTTTACTTGCCGGAAAAAATCACGCCGTTCCCGTTTCAAATGAGCGCGTTCTTTCCCATCCCCGATTTGCCGCGCGACAACCCGTTGCTTACCGAACGCGTCACGCTGGGCGAAAAACTTTTCCACGAAAAACTTTTGTCCAAGGACAACACGCTCGCTTGCGCCTCCTGCCACAAAACTGAAAACGCCTTCGCCGACCCGCGCAAATACAGCGTTGGTGTGCGCGAGCAAACCGGCACGCGCAACGCGATGCCCCTCTTCAATCTCGCGTGGAAAAATTCTTTCTTCTGGGACGGCCGCGCGCCATCGCTCCGCGCGCAGGCACTCATGCCCATCCAAGACCACACCGAAATGGACGAGACGCTGACGAACGTCATCGCCAAATTGCTTAATCTTCGTAGCCGCGGACGTCAGTCCGCGCCATCTCACCCGACGGACGGTTTGCGCCGACTCACGTCGGCGGCTACGAATGAAATTGACTACCCCGCGCTATTCGCCGCTGCGTTCGGTTCACCAGACATCACGCCGGAAAAAATCTCGCTCGCCATCGAGTCGTTTGTTTTGTCGCTCACCTCCTTTGGTTCCAAGTTCGACCGCGCGCTGCTCGGACAGGCCGAGTTCACCGAGCAAGAGAAGCGCGGCTTTGAGTTGTTCATGACCGAATACGAGCCGCGCACCGGCAACATCGGCGCGGATTGTTTTCACTGCCACGGCGGCCCGCTGTTCACCGACAATCAATTTCACAACAACGGCCTCAACCTCGTGGACGCCGACCTTGGCCGCTTCAAGGTCACCGGCAAAGATTACGACAAAGGAAAATTCTCCACGCCCTCGCTCCGCAACGTCGCGCTCACCGCGCCGTATATGCACGATGGCAAATTCAAGACGCTCGACGACGTCATCGCGCACTACGACCATGGCCTCGTGCGCTCGCCCACGCTTGACCCGAATTTGGCGAAACATCCGCCCGAAGGTTTGCGTCTATCCCGCGAAGATCAAGATGCGCTCGTGGCGTTTTTGAAAACGCTGACGGATGAGAAATATTTAGCCCCAGCCAAGCCGTGAAGACCCTCACCTCACCCCTACCCTCTCCCCTCCCGCCGCAGGAGCGGAGAGAGAGAAGTTGCGTTGCTTGCGTTTCAACTTGGTCGCGCGCTGTGCTAACGCTGCTGTTCGCAATTTTGTTTTTTTCTTTCGCCTCAACTTCCCTTCATGCCGCCACGAAACCAAACATCCTGCTCCTCATCGCCGACGACTACGGCGTGGATAGCTCGTCGCTCTACAACTCCACCAACGCCACCACCACGCTCGCGCCCACGCCGAACATCGCGTCGCTCGCCAGCAACGGCGTCGTGTTCAGCCGCGCCGTCTCGTATCCGGTTTGCTCGCCGACGCGCGCGTGCCTCTTGACCGGCCAATACGGTTTCCGCACCGGCATCGGCGACATCGTGGACAACGGCTCGCCGCTCGCCGCCACCGCGTTCACGCTGCCCAAAGCCTTCACGAACGCCCCCACCGGTTACGCGCTCGCGCAGTTTGGCAAATGGCATCTCGCGTTCGGCCAGAACACGCCGCGCACCGTCGGCGGGTGGACAAATTTCTCCGGCTTCATCGCGGGCGCAGTGCCGAACTACACCAACTGGACGAAGGTCGTGAACAACGTCGCCACCGCGAACTACACGAACTACACCACGACCGATCTGGTGAACGACGCCACGAACTGGATCGCCGCGCGCGGCACGAACGCGTGGTTCGTCTGGGCGGCCTTCAACGCGCCGCACACGCCGTTGCAAAATCCGCCGCAGAATCTTTGCCCCAGCTACCCGCTCAACACGCTCACCAACTCGCGCCGCCAGTTTGAGGCGATGACCGAAGCACTCGACACGGAAATCGGCCGCCTGCTCACCGCCGTCAACCGCACCAACACGCACATTATTTTTCTCGGCGACAACGGCACGCTCGGCAGCGTCATCGCGCCGCCGTATTCCAGCACACGCGCCAAAGACACGCTCTACCAAGGCGGCACGCACGTTCCACTGATTATTTCCAGCCCGCTCGTCGCGCAGCCGAACCGCACCAACGCCACGCCGGCGAACATGGTGGACATCTTCGCCACGATTTTGGAAATGGCCGGCACGAGCGTCGCCGCCGCCGTGCCGAGCACCAACCCGATTGACGGCCAAAGCCTCGTGTCCGCGCTCACCGCCACGAACACGCTCACGCGCTACGCCTACGCGGAGTTGTTCGGCACGAACGCGCAGACCGTCGCCAACGGCGGACGCGCGCTGCAAAACTCGCAGTTCAAACTCATCGCCTTCACCGACGGCCACAAAGAATTTTACGACCTCAACGCCGACCCGCTTGAACTGACGAACCTCGTGAACACCACGATGACCGCCACGCAATCGGGAAATTATTACGCGCTCACCATGAAGCTCGGCGATTACCAGACCGCGCTCGCCGCGCCCGTCATCACGAACTTCGCGAAGACCAACGCGCAATTCACCGTCACCGTCACACGCAACGCCACGAACAGCTACGCCCTCTGGCGCGCAACGTCGCTGGACGGCTTGTCATGGTCGCCGCTGACCAACGCCCTCGTGATAACGAACGTCTCACTGGTGGCGCTCACCGATACCAACACGCCGAGCAGCGCGAGTTTCTACCGCGTCGTCGCGTCGTCGCCGTAGATTTTCTACAACTTCGCTAGTTCCGTTCGCGCTAGGGCTTGATGGTCGCCGCGACCAATCATTTCGGCAGGCTATCCAAATACTTTTGATACTGCCGTTGCTGGGTCTCCCATGTGTCGAGGATTTTTTCAAACCGGACGAAGGCATCCGCCTGCTTTTTCATGAAGCTTTCCTGTGTGGTCAGCATGGCTTCAGCCCGTTTGTGCATTTCTTCTTGTTCGACCAAGAGTTTCTCGGAGCGCTTGGCGTGCTGGTCATAGGTGTCCTGCTGCAACTCGCTTCGTTTGAGTTGGTTATTGTAAGCTTTTTGAGCGGCGGCAGTGGTGGAGGGGTTGCTAGGACGGTCGCAGGCGGACAGCAAGCTGCAGACAGCCAACAGAAGAAAGAGTTTGGCTTTCATGGGTGATGTGATGGTTCAACGATTGAACGGGACTTGTCAATACGCTACAACTTCGCCAGCTCCGTGCGTGCGAGTTGAATCAGCGGCTTAATCGTCGCCGCGCTGAAATCAAATTTGCAGCCCGCCGCCGCGAACAGTTCCGGCAACGGCTTGGAGCCGCCGAGCGCGAGCGCGGCCTTGTAGTCCGCGAGCGCCTTCATCTTGTTCGCCTTCGAGTTCGCCCACACTTGTAACGCGCCAAGTTGCGCGATGCCGTATTCGACGTAGTAGAACGGATGCAGAAAAATGTGGAGCTGGCGATGCCATGAGTGCGCGCGCGACTTTTCCCAGCCGCTGAAATCCGTGTCGCCGCCGAAGCGGTCCATGAGCGCGAGATACGCGGCCTTGCGTTCGTCACGCGTGTGGCCGGGGTGCGCATAAATCCAATGCTGGAACGCATCCACCGTCGCCATCCACGGGAAGAAACCGATGATGCCTTCGAGATGGGTGCGACAAGCGCGCGCGGATTCGGCGGGCGCGTAGAACTCGCTGATGAATTCGTTACCGAGTAATTCCATGCTCATCGAAGCGACCTCGCAAAACTCAATCGGCGCGCCGCGATACGCGAGCAAGTCCTCGCCGCGCGTGGCGAGCGCGTGAAACGCATGACCAGCCTCGTGCAAAATCGTTTCCACATCGCGCTGTTGGCCGACGGCGTTCATGAAGATGAACGGCAACCGCGCTTCGTTGAGTGTGGATTGATAGCCGCCCGGCGCTTTGCCTTTGCGATTGTCGAGGTCAAGCAATTTCAAGTCCTGCATCTGCTGAAAGCCCGCCGCGAGTTCGGGGTCGAGCTGGTCGAAAATCTTCTGCGTGCGCGCCACCATCTCGCTGACTTGCGCGAACGGTTGGAGCGGCGCGCGATTCAACGAGTCCACGGCCAAGTCCCACGGGCGAAGCTTGTCGAGCTTGAGTTGCGCGCGGCGTTGCGCCTGCAACTCGCGCACCGCGGGCATGATTTCCGTGGCGATGGCATCGTGGAACTGCGCGCAATCTTCGGGCGTGTAATCAAAACGCCCCATGCGGCGGAACATGAAGTCGCGGTAGTTCTTGAAACCTGCGTTGGCCGCAATCTGTCCGCGCAGTTGGATGATGGCGTCGAAGATTTCCTCGCACTTGTCCACGTCCTGCAAGCGACGCGTGGCGACGAGTTCCCACGCTTCCTGACGCAGCGCGCGGTCGGGTTCTTCGAGCAGCTTGCCCATCTGCACGAGCGTCTTTTCTTCGCCGCGAAAGTTCACCGTCTGCGCGCCGATGAGTTTTTGATACTGCTGGCAGAGCTTCGCTTCCTCGGTTTCCAGCGCGACGTTTTCGGCGCGGAACAATTCCACCCGCACTTGCACGTCGCGGTCGAACACCGCGTAGCGCAACGGCGGCAACTTCGCCCGCTGTGGATGCGCGACGTAAAGCTTTTCCAGCACGGACTGGCGTGGCTTGAGTTGCGGCTCGATGTGCTCGACGAAATGCAGATAACTTTTCTCCGCGTCGGCGTTGTCCGTGTGGCACGTCATCGCGATGTAGCGGCGCGATGCTTCTTCGTCGAGCGCGGCAGAAAGTTCGCTCCAAGCTACGAGCCAACGTTCGAGTTCAGTGGCGGACGCGGCGAGGGCGGCTTGTTTTTCCAAGCGGTCGAACAACGGCGCGAGTTGCGCCCAGTCGCCAAGATTCAGTTGGACGGGAACAAAACTGCGCGGCGTGTGCGGCGGCAGCGAAGTGAACGGCAATAAATTCATGCGCGCGAAAATAATGGAAACCGGCGCGTTTGGGAAACTCCGAACGGCGGAAGTTCGATGCAACGTCGCCGCGCAGGCTTATTCTTCGACGAAGCGATACCCGACGCCGCGCACGGTGTCTAAATGTTTGGCGGCCGCGCCCAACTTCTCGCGCAACCTTCTCATGTGGGTGTCCACGGTGCGGGTATCAATCACGGAATCATATTCCCACACGTCGCGCAGCAGTTGGTCGCGGGACTGCACACGTCCGCTGCGTTCGGCGAGCAAAGAGATGAGTTTAAATTCGGTGGCGGTGAGTTCGATGGCTTTGCCGCGCCACGTCACGAGGTGACGCGGGAGGTCAATGGTGAGTTCGCCGCAGCGGAAAATATCTTTCTTCACCACCGCCGCCGGCTGGCCGCGCGCAAGAATTTTTTTTATCCGCAAAACCAATTCACGCGGGCTGAACGGTTTGGTGACGTAATCGTCGCCGCCTAATTCCAAGCCCAGCACCCGGTCAATCTCGGCGGCCTTGGCGGTAAGCATAAGAATGGGAATGGCCGCCGTAGCGGGGTCACGGCGGAGGAGTTTGCAGACTTCAAATCCGTCAAGTTCCGGCAGCATGATGTCGAGGACGATGAGGGCGGGTGCGGTCGCGCGCGCTTGCTTGAGGGCGGCGGCACCATCGGCGGCGGTGACGACATCGTAGCCGGCCTGTTTGAGGTTGAACGCGATGAGTTCCACCGCATCCGGTTCGTCGTCCACCACGAGGATTTTCGGTTTCACGCGCCATGGAATAACACGGCGGGCGTTCGCACTCAATGGCATCTTGGCAACAACCGCGTGACGGGCGAGTGACAAACGCGTGACGGATTTCAGGCGGCGTCGGGTTGGAGGAAGAGCGTAGGCGCAACGTAGTCGGCGACGTTCAGTTCCCAAACCGATGACGTGGGCGTGTGGGCGCAGGCAACGAAACCAAATTGCGCGTAGAACTGCGCGACCATTTTGTTTTTTTCAGTGGCAAGAAATTCGCCGCGAATTTTACCCACGCTGTGCGCACGGCAATATTCCACGAGGCAGCGCATGACGTATTGCTCCACGCCACGATTCAAGACGCGACAACTCATCACATACTCGGTGATGTCCAAAACGTCGGCCAAACGCCGGGTGCACACGACGGAGATCAAGCCATAATCGCCCACCTTGTCGCGCAGCTTGATGTAAAAGCTGGGAAACAAATCCGGCTGCGCCATGAAGTCTGCGCACTGCCCTTCGGAAAAACGCTGGGTGCGGAGGTTGAATTGATTGCTGCGCTGGAGCAGTTGCGCAATGCGCGGCAAGTGCTGCGCGTCGAAGGGGCGACAAGCGATTTTCATTTCCAACGACGCGAGGTAGTCGCTGATATTTTTCGCGCCGGACTGCAACGTCGTGCGCTTGGCCTCTTCCTGATACATCTGCGCTCGCTGGCGGTCATCGTCGGAAAATGTGACGGTCTCAAAATAATTTCCCGCTTCGAGGAACGCCGGGAAATCGGCGGCGTCTTCAGGCATTTCCGGCACAGACACCATTGGCAACGCCGCGCGAACTTCGTTGCGCTCGAAAGGGCTGTCGTCCACGAACACCAGCGAGTCCAAGCCGATATTCAAAACCTTCGCGATGTGTTCGAGGTTCGCCGACTTCGCGTTCCAGTTGGCGACGAACACGGCGATGTCGGATTCTTTCAGCACCATCGCGGAATGTTTTTGGAACGGCGCGCGCGCGGCATCTTCGTTATTCTTGCTGCACACGGCGAGCAATAGCCCGCGATTTTTCAACTGGAGCAAGTAGCGTTGAAAGCGCTCGAAGGATTCGCCCGCGCCCATGCCGCCGAGTTCAATCCCGTCCACGCCGTCATCGCCGATGACGCCGCCCCAGAGCGTGTTGTCCAAATCCAGCACGAGACATTTAATCAACCGTCCGCGCGTGACCCGCACGATGCCCACGACGCTCGCAGTGACGTCCGGAAAATTCGCCGCCGCGCACAAATATTTCGAGTGCGCCCACAACCGTTCGTCCGCCCACGTTTCCAAGCCCGTGCGCGCGGCGAGGAACGCCACGTCGTTGAGATGGCACGGCGCGGTGCGTTTGATTTTTTCCAGCAAGAGCCGGTTCGCTTCCGCCACGGACGCCGTGAGCGAGTGCAAGGTTTGCGGTGAGTAATTGCCAAACATCCGCTCCAGCGGCGACGCGAGCGAGTTGAGAATAATCTGGTAGCCCTTGGCCGCGAGCGCATCCACGAGCGCGCCGACTTCTGCCGCGTAATCGCCGGGCAGCGATCCCTTGCCCGCCGACGGCGTGTGATAAAACCGTTCGCGATACGCCTGCGCGCACAGATTCAGCCACACATATTGCGGCGCGAACTGGTGCAACGCCGACGCATCGTCTAACACTTCGGTCGTGATGCTGTCAATCTCGCCTTCGTAAATTTCAGGGTAAAACCCCGCCGCCACGAACTCCGCCTTCAGCACGTTCGTGAGTTGCTGCGTGGCGTTGTCGCTCAAAACGGCGAGCTTCACGACCGGCAAGTTGGCGGGGTTCGCCGTCAACGCGCGACCAACGCGCACCATTTTCAGGTAGTCAGGTTTCATGGCGGCGAGTGAGTTGGCTCATGGGGCGATGGGCAAAGTAAAATGGATTTTCACGGCGACGGCAAAACTTCCTTGAGCCACGCCGCCGTGGCGGACGACTCGACGAGCGAGCGAAGTTCGACGGGGGAATTGTCCGTGGCGCGGCTGTCACCGGCGTGCATCGCAGCGAGACATTGTAACATCGTCGCGTGACTGTTGTGCGCGAGGTCGCAGTAGTTCGTGGCCTCGCGGACGAGCGGGAGCGTGGTTTGAAAATCGAAGATCTGCACGTTGGTCAGCGCACGACATTCGGCGATGACGTGCTGCTGGTTGGCGAGGAGGTTGGAAAAAATCTGTGGGTTCGCCACGCAAATGTCCGCGTAGTAGGCAAGCGAGAACGGCGGAAAATACAGCTTGAACTCCACGTCTGGATGCGCGCGCAGGACGGCCAGAAAACGCAGGTCAAAGTTGGCGTTGAGGTTGGCGAGGTCGTATTCGGCGGCGTGTTGCACGAAGCGCTCGTGGCGTTTGGCGGCAGATTTGCGCCAGCCTTCACGGAAACTTTCGAGGCCGAATTGCTTCTGATTGAACCACACAAAAACTTCGTCGGGCGTCTTAGACTGGTAGCGATGCAACAGAATCTTCGCGGTGTTTTTCGTCGTATCCACGCTCAAGAGATAATTGCCGAGTTCGTTCCACGAATTCTCGTCGTAGAAATAAAATGGAAAACTACCGTCGTAGTTCGCCACCCAATCTGAACTGCCGCGCAGATATTCCCAGTTCACATCCCAGATGACATGGCGCGGCTTGCCGGTGCGAAGCGCGACTTCGAGCGCGAGTTGCTGCTCGCGCGCGGACGCGCCTTGCATCGCGAGATTCAATGCGCGCCAACCGAAAATTTCCTGCACGTCCTTCGCTTGGATGTTTTCGGACATGGACGTGCCAAGGATGACCGCGTCGTAGTCATAATGCTTGGCGATACCGGGAATCTGAAACCGTTTCTCGCCGATGATGAACGCCGGATAACTGGCGCGGCGGTAAAATTGCAGTGGGTCAACGCGCCAGTTCACGACGAGCAACACGAGCAGCGCGAGCGCAAAACTGCCGAGCAACCAGCGCAGATATTTTTTGAAAGCTGGCTCGTTCATCGCGCGTCAGAATTGGAAATACAGAAACTCCGTGACTTGCGAGAGGTGCAGCACGGCCACCAAAAACGCGGCGGCGAGCGCGAGCGCGAACACGGGCTTCGGTTGCCAGTGCCAGCGGCGAACTTGCGCGTCGCTCACCGTCGGCCCGTCGAGCGCAGGCTCGAAGCGCGCCATGAGGCGTTGTGAATTCGGCAGCAGCCAGACGATGGCGAGCAGCGCGACCGTGAGGAGAAGTTGACGCGCGGACGCTTTGATTTCGCCAAGGTGCACGGACGCGAGCTCGGGCAAAGCCACCATGCCGCGCAGAATTTTCAGCGCGACGTGGACGTTTTCTGCACGGAAGAAAACCCACGCGACGATGACGGCGAGAAACGTGACGGCGACGGCGCAAATTTTTCCGGGCAAACCGAAGTTGCGGTCGAACTTCATGGTTTTGCGCCAACCGCTCCACGCGTGGTTCACTGCGAGGTAAATTCCGTGCAGCGCGCCCCAAATAATAAACGTCCAACCCGCGCCGTGCCATAGGCCGCCGAGCAGCATCGTCAGGAAAAGATTCAGGTAGCGCCGCGCGTTGCCGAGGCGATTGCCGCCGAGCGGAATGTAGAGGTAGTCGCGCAAGAACCGCGAGAGCGTCATGTGCCAGCGACGCCAGAAGTCCACGATGTTCACGGCTTGATAGGGCGAGTCAAAGTTCACGGGAAATTTCACGCCGAACATTTTCGCCAAGCCAATCGCCATGTCGGAGTAACCGGAGAAATCAAAATAAATTTGCAGCGTGTAAGCCAACACGCCGCCCCACGCCGTCCACGCGCCGAGGTGCGCGTCGCTGCCAGCGAGCGCGAACATGGGTGAAGAATATTTCGCGATGCCGTCGGCAAAGACGGTTTTCTTGAACAGCCCGATGATGAAAATGCTGAAGCCCACGGCGACGAATTCAGGATTAAACTTGAAGGTGCGTGGCAAACTGAACTGCGGAATGATGTCCTTGTGGTGAACAATCGGACCGGCGATGAGGTGCGGGAAAAACAGCACGAACAGCGCGTAGTCGAGCGGGTTGTATTCGCGCGTCTCGCCGCGATAGGCGTCCACGAGGTAGGCGATTTGCGTGAAAGTGAAGAAGGAAATACCGAGCGGCAGGATGACGTGTTGCAGCGGCAGCGCGGCGTGGAAAATGTAATTCCAATTGCCGATGAGGAAGTCGGTGTATTTGTAGTAAGCGAGCAGCGTGAGGTTCGCCGCGACTCCGAGCGTGAGGAAAAGTTTTCCACGCGGAGTCTTGGCGAGCCGACTCAAGCGGACGCCGACGAAATAGTTGAACGCCATCGAGCCGCAGATGAGCCAGAGATATTTGGGATTCCACCAGCCGTAAAAACCGAACGAGAGCAGCACGACCCAGCTGATGGCCGCACGGCGTTTGCCCGCGCGACCTAACGCGAGGAAGCCAAAGAATACCAACGGCAGGAACGCAAAAATGAAGACGTAGGAATTGAACAGCATGACGCTGGAAAATTATTTTACGTTGGCCGCATACCACGCGAGCGCGGCGGCGAGTCCATCGGCGAGCTGATGTGTGGGCGCGTAGCCGAGCAGCGTTCGCGCGCGGGAAATATCCGCGAGCGAATGGCGCACGTCGCCAGCGCGGAAATCGTGGTAGACGGGTTTGGTTTCTGGCAACGCGGCATCGAGGCGACGCAGGCCGAGATGGATTTGCGCGTAAAGTTCGTTGAGCGTGGTGCGCGCGCCGACGGCGACGTTGTAAGGTTGGTTCAACGCGGCGGCGTTGGTCGTGGTGGCGGCGAGCAAGTTCGCTTGCACGACGTTGGCGATGTAGCAGAAGTCGCGGCTCGTCTCGCCGTCGCCGTTGATGACGACGGGTTCGCGGCGCAGGAAGGACGCAACCCATTTCGGAATCACGGCGGCATACGCGCCTTCGGGATCTTGACGCGGACCGAACACGTTGAAGTAGCGCAGACCGATGGCGCGGAAGCCGTAGGCGTGGGCAAAAGTGTTTGCGTAGACTTCGTTGATAGCCTTCGTCGCAGCGTAGGGCGAAAGCGGGTTGCCGGTCTTGTCCTCGAATTTCGGCAACGCGGGATGATCGCCGTAGACCGAACTGCTCGACGCGTAGACAAAGCCGCGAACTTTCGCATCGCGCGCCGCGACGAGCATATTCAAAAAGCCGTCCACGTTCGCACGGTGCGAAGCGATGGGGTCGAACATGGAGCGCGGCACCGAACCGAGCGCGGCTTGGTGCAAAACAAAATCCACGCCGTCGCAGGCCGCGCGGCAACTCGCCAAGTCCGCGATGTCACCTTCGATGAAGTTGCAACGCGCCCATTGCGCAGGCGTGACGAGCGCGCGGACGAGTTCGAGATTGTGGCGATGCCCGGTGGCAAAGTTGTCGAGGCCGACGACGCGTTGATCCAGCTTGAGCAACGCTTCGAGCAGGTTCGACCCAATGAAACCGCCGCAGCCCGTGACCAGCCAACTGCGCGGTGCGGCGCGGAGTTCGGACTGAAGTTTTTCGTAGGCGGTCATTACGCTTTCCAGACTTTGCCAGCCTCAACATTGCAAGCGACCATCGCGTTGCGCGTGTCCACGATGGTCTTCGCCCAGTCGGCGAGTTGCTGGTAGTTAACCAATTTGTGCGCGGTGGAAATCAGCACGAGGTCGTAACTGGAAATATTTTTTTGCTCCCACGCCACGGATTTCACACCCGCCCAATGCCCATGTTCGCGGCTCGGACGAATCACCGGAACGTGCGGATCGTGATATGCGACTTCCGCCCCCTGCCCTTTGAGCATCTCCATGAGGTGATATGTCGGCGACTCGCGGTCGTCGTCCACGTTCGCTTTGTAGGCGAGGCCAAGCAGGAGGATGCGGCTGCCGTTCACAGATTTTTTCTTCGCGTTCAACGCCTCGGTCACGCGGCTCACGACGTAGTGCGGCATGGCGGTGTTGATTTCGCCCGCGAGTTCGATGAAGCGTGTGTTCTGCCCAAACTCGCGCGCTTTCCACGTCAGATAAAACGGATCAATCGGAATGCAATGCCCGCCCAAACCCGGCCCCGGATAAAATGGCATGAAACCAAACGGCTTCGTCTTTGCCGCGTTAATCACTTCCCAAACGTCAATGCCCATCGCGGCATAAACCACTTTGAGTTCGTTCACGAGCGCGATGTTCACGCCGCGAAAAATATTCTCCAACAACTTCGTCGCCTCGGCCACACGACAAGACGAAACAGGAATCACCGTCTTGATCGCGATGGAATAAAGCGCGACGGCTTTCGCCAGACACGCGGGGGTGAGTCCACCGACGACCTTGGGAATCTGCGCGACTTTGCTGTCGGGATTGCCCGGGTCTTCACGCTCCGGTGAGAACGCGAGATGAAAATCCTTGCCCGCCACGAGGCCGGAACCAGCCTCCAGCACCGCGCGTAAATCTTCATCCGTCGTGCCGGGATACGTCGTGGACTCCAGCGATACGAGCGTGCCACGTTGCAGATGCGGCGCGAGAGATTTGCCGGTTTCGAGAATGTAGGAAATATCCGGCTCGCGATTTTTATTCAGCGGCGTCGGCACGCAAATGATGACCGCATCGAGTTTTTTGACTTCAGAAAAATCCGTGGACGCCGTGAGCTTGCCCGCGCGCGTGAGTCCCTGAATAGCGTCGGCAGAAATGTGTTCGATGTAGCTGCGCCCGGCCTTGATGGCCTCGACTTTCTTCGCGTCAATGTCCAAGCCGACGACCTGCGCGCCGTTGCGAGCGAATTGCAAGCACAGCGGCAAACCGACATAGCCCAGACCTACGATTCCAATTTTCATGCGAGCCGAAAGCTTCGGCAGAAAACGGTTCGCTGCCTAGCTTTTTTTCCAATGCCAATGGGTTGTTGAAGAATTGCTCGCACTGCGCGCCGACTTTCCGTATTTCTTTCCGCCATCCGTGAACAACACTGACTCCAACTTTGAAAAAATCGGCGCGCGCCTCGTCTGGCGTTTCAAGGAACAAATCCTCTGGGTCGAGCCGTGGGGCAAAGACAGCATCCGCGTCCGCGCCACCACGCTCGCGGAAATGCCGCAACGCGACTGGAGTTTGTTGCCGCCAAAAAAAACTTCGGCGAAAATTAAAATCACAGGCGATGTTGCCACGCTCGCAAATGGCAAACTCACCACGACGATTGATGCAAAATCCGGTCGCGTCCGTTTCTTCAAATCCGGCAGCAGCGAGCCGCTCGTCGAAGAAATTTTTGCGCGCACGAATTATCCGCCGTCGCGCACGTTCAAATCGGTTGGCGGAGATTTGTTCCGTTGCGAGGCGAGCTTCACCGCATTCGACGACGAGCGCATTTACGGCCTTGGCCAGCGGCGGCACGGGTTGCTCGACCAGAAAGGTTGCATCCTCGAACTCACGCATCGCAACTCGCAAATTTCGATTCCGTTTCTCGTGTCCAGTCGCGGCTATGGTTTGCTCTGGCACAATCCCGGCATGGGGCGCGTGGAGCTGGGCCGCACGCAAACACGCTGGGTCGCCGATGCGTCGCGGCTGATTGATTACGTCGTCACGACCGGCGACGGCTACGCGGGCATCATGGAGCGTTACGCGGATTTGACCGGCCACGCGCCGGTGCTGCCGGAATTTGCCGCCGGTTTTTGGCAATGCAAGCTACGCTACAAGACGCAGGACGAATTGCTCGCCGTCGCGCGCGAACACAAGCGGCGCGGCCTGCCGATGTCCGTCATCGTGATTGATTACTTCAACTGGACGAAGATGGGCGATTGGAAATTTGATCCGACCTGCTGGCCGAATCCGCAGGCGATGGTTGAAGAATTAAAATCGCTCGGCATCAAAGTCATGGTGTCCGTGTGGCCGACGGTGAATCCCGACAGTGAAAATTTTTCCGAACTGGAAAAGAAAAATCTCCTCGTCCGCACCGAGCGCGGGCTGAACAGCTTCATCAAGTTCACCGACTCGAACATGAAGCACACGGTGATTTCCGGTTTGCTCGACACGACGCATCCCGACGCGCAGAAATTTTTATGGAGCAAGGTGCGTGAAAATTATTTCAAGCACGGCATCAAAGTTTTTTGGCTCGACGCGATTGAGCCGGAAATGGTCGCTTACGATCACGACAATGTCCGCTACCACGCGGGCAACGGCCTCGAAGTCGGCTGCATCTATCCGCTGATGCAGCAAAAAGCTTTGCACGACGGCATGAAAGCGGCGCGCGAAAAGGAAATAATTTCACTTGGTCGCGCGGGCTTCGCGGGCAGCCAGCGATATGGCGCCGCAATCTGGTCGGGCGACATCCACTCGACGTGGGAAGATTTGCAGCAGCAAGTCCGCGCCGGATTGAACATCGGCCTGAGCGGCATTCCGTGGTGGACGACGGACATCGGCGGATTTTTCGGAGGCGAAGTGGATACTCCGTATTTTCAGGAACTCATCGTCCGTTGGTTTCAATACGGCGTCTTCTGTCCGCTGTTCCGCTTGCACGGCTGGCGCAACAGCTCGCTCGCGCATCCCGAAACCAGCGACCCGACGCGTGGCGGGCCGAACGAAGTTTGGTCGTTTGGAGATCGCGCTTACAAAATTATTAGCGAGCTAATGTTTCTGCGCGAGCGCCTGCGACCTTACATCATGGCGCAGATGAAACTCGCCAGCGCCAAGGGCACGCCGCCCATGCGCCCGCTGTTCTTTGATTTCCCTGATGACGAAAAATCCGCTGCCGTGGACGATCAATTCATGTTCGGTCCAGATTTGCTCGTCGCTCCAATTTTGAATTCCGGCGTTGCAAAACGAAAAATTTATCTCCCCGCCGGCGCAACATGGACGGACGCGTGGACAGATAAGAAGTTGAAAGGTGGCCAGACCCTCACTGCCGCCGCGCCGCTCGAACGCATCCCACTTTACTTGCGCAACGGACGCAAGCTGCCCATCCGCCCATGACGCGAAATAATATTTTGCTGCTCGTGACGCTCGGCGTTCTCGCTGTCGTGCTCACGGCAATCAAAATTTATCAGACGCATCACACCGCTGCGGCGCTTGAGCCGATTGTGCTCTATGAACCGCTGCCGCATCCGTATTGCACGGCGGTTGGCGAGGGTGCGAAGGCTTACGCCAAGGAACACAACGTGGGCGTGCGCGTCGTCGTCGGGCAGGAAAGCACGATGGCGAACTTGAACCAGAACATTGAATCGCTGTTTACCGTCGGGCACAAGGCGTTCGCATTCATTCCGGTTGACCCGGCGGGTGCGAAAGGTTTGTTCACGCGGTTGAAAAAGGCGGGGCGGCTCACCGTCTGTTACGCCGCGCAACCGGCTGAAGGTTCAGAAACGCCGTTCGCCGTCGCCACGGACACGAAATTTGCCGCGACACTTGCTGCCGAAAAACTTTGCGAGTTGATGGGGCACAAAGGAAAAATTCTAAACGTCCTCGAATCGCTCACCGATGCCAACACGCCTATTCGTAAAGCTGCCATTGAATCTGTGGTCGCAAAATATCCCGGCGTGGAAATCATTCAGACCATCGGTGACGTGACGACAAAGCAAAAGGCGCAGGAGAAAATCGAAAGCGCCCTCGTCGCGCGCGGCGACGAAGTGGACGCCATCATTTGCACAGGCAACACGACCACGGAAGCCGCGGCGTTGCTGCTCTCGGAGCATCATCGCAAGCCCGGCGTAAAGCGCATTCATTTCGTCGGCTTGGATACGGAGAAAGCCGTCCTTGATGCCATCCGTGACGGCTCGATTGACATGACACTCGCGCAAAATCCCTTTGGTCACGGCTACATTTCCTGCGCGCTGCTTGATTTGATGCTGCAAGGCTGGACGCCCAAGATGGATTATCAATTCGTTGATGCCGGGTGCGTTCCCGTGACAAAGAGCAACGTGGATTCATTTCAGCCCGACATTGAAGCCATGACCAAAACGATCTTCGGCGAATTAAAAACAAAATATCTCAACCCGCCTGCAAGCAAATGACCTCAACGAATTCAACTCCGCGCTTCGGCCAGACTGATTGGGTCACTGGTCGCACGCTCGGTCTGGTCATGTTTGCTGGCGTGCTGACTATCGTCATGTCGCTGGTTTCGCCGAATTTTTTGACGGCAGATACTTTTTTCAGTCAGTCACGTTACGTTGCGTTTTACGTTCTAGTCGCGATGGCGCAGGCGATTTGCCTCGCCATCGGCGACATGAACCTTGCCGTCGGCGCGGTGGGCAGCATTGCGACCGTCGCGTTCGGTTTGCTCGTTGCGCCGGATCACGCGCATCTGTCGCCGTGGATTGCCGTGCCGCTGGTTTTGCTTATCGGGCCGCTGACAGGTTTGTTGCACGGACTGGTCATCACGCGGCTGAAAATTGACGCCTTCATCGTCACGCTCTCGATGATGTTCGTCTACATGGGACTGCGCTCCGGCATTTCCGGCGGCAACGCCTACACCATTCCGCAATCGTTTTGGTGGCTCGGCCAAGGCGGCCTCGGCTCGCTGCCTTACATGGTCATCCTCGTGCTGGCAATTTTGTGCGGCGTCTCGATTTTGTATGGCCGCACGGTGCTGGGGCGTTGGCTGATTGCAACGGGGTCTAACGCGCTGGCCACAAAATATTCCGGCATCAACACCCGGCGCATGGTCGTCATCGCGCACGCGTTGAGCGGATGTTTCGCGGTGCTGGCGGCGATCGTGTGGGCATCGCAATCCGGCAACGCCGCGCCGCAGACCGGCGACGACTGGCTCATCATCTCCTTCGCCGTCGCCATCATCGGCGGGACGGGCGCGAAGGGAAATTTGATTTCGCCGTTTGGAATTTTGATGGGCGCGATCATCTTCAAACTCATCCAGCACGCGCTGGTGATTCTGAAAATCAACGACAACTACTCAAACACGCTGCTCGGCGGATTGATTCTGCTCGCCATCATCGTGGATCGCGCGCGGGAGCGGTTTGAGAAGAAGTGAAACGTGCTTTTTAGAAAGCCACGGACTAAACGAGTTAAACCAGCGCAAAGGCCGCACGTCCGGTGTGGATGATGCCGGAAATCAAAACCTCGTCGCCGACTTTCAGCGCGCGGATTTTTTCTTCGGTGAAGGGAAAACTCAAATTGGTCATGGCCGCATTTCAATCCAAACGCGCCAAAAAGTCCAGCGAACTGAAACGCTAATGGATACCGATTTCCACTGATGCCAAGCTTGAAGGTCGGATTCGGTTAATGTAGAAGAAGGGCATGGCAAATCCCCGACATTTGGCAAAACTCTTGGAAGGTGTTGACGCTTGGAATAAATGGCGGGAGGGGAAGGAGATGAAGACTGTTGACCTTAGCCAATCAAATTTGAGCAAAAGGGACTTCAGCGGCGCGAATCTCACCGGCGCGAATCTCAGCGGTGCAGACCTCACCGGCGCTACCTTCAGCTTCGCGAACCTCACCAGCGCGAACCTCACCAGCGCAAAACTTGTTCATGCGGACTTCTTCCTCGCAACCTTGAACGGTGCGGAGCTTTGCGGTGCAGATCTGCGACACGCAAGATTCTTGAGCGCTAATCTCGTTGATACGAATCTCAATGGTGCAGACCTCCGAATCGTGAACTTCTTTGAGGCTAACCTCAATGGAACAAACTTCGCAAATGTGACGATGGAGTGGACATCCTTTTCCAAACTAGACTTGAGTAATGTAAAAGGACTCGATTTTATTACTCACCGTGGTCCGTCCTCCATTGACATTCACACACTTTACAAATCCAAGGGCATAATCCCCGAGAGTTTTTTGCGTGGCTGCGGCGTGCCAGAAAAATTCATTGAGCACACAAGCGCTCTTGTTAGCGATGCCTTACCGATACAGTTTTATTCGGTGTTCATCAGCTATTCGTCCAAAGACCAAGCGTTCGCCGAACGGTTGCACGCGGATTTGCAGAGCAAGAAAGTCCGTTGCTGGTTTGCACCAGAGGATTTGAAAACCGGCGACAAGTTTCGAGTGAAAATTGATGAGGTTATCCGTATTTACGACAAACTGCTTTTGGTGTTGTCGAAAAATTCGGTTGGCAGTGATTGGGTGGAAAAAGAAGTTGAATCAGCGATGGAGAAAGAGCGGCAGCAAAAACGACCGATGCTGTTTCCCATTCGGTTGGATGACGCGGTGATGAAAGTAGAGACGGGTTGGCCAGCGGACGTGCGACGAACTAGGCACATTGGGGATTTTCAAAACTGGAAAGATCACGACTCATATCAGAAGGCGTTCAACCGTCTAATGCGTGACTTGAAAGCGGATGATAAAATCCATTAGCACATTCATCGGCTTGAGTTTTCGCGTTTCATCAGTAAAGCCATTTCCCAATCTTCCCCTCCGCATCCAGCGTCACGCCCTGACGCCGATACGCCCAGCACATGTAGCTGATGCTCACGAAATACGACGCCGGCACGCGGTTCGCCGCGCAAATCTTCACGCCCAGCAGCGTCGTCTTGCCGCCAAAACCCATCGGGCCGATGCCGAGCTCGTTCGCCGTTTTCAAGATGTCCTGCTCCAGCGCGTCGAGCTTCG
>JBJOPC010000110.1:0-9335 GCA_046050965.1 Verrucomicrobiota bacterium
CGGGTCGTTGCGGAGTTTCCACGCGAGTTGACCGTGGCCAACATCTACCGCGAAAACTTTCGCCGCGCCACGTTGCAACAGGCAATCGGTGAAGCCGCCGGTGGACGCGCCCAGATCAATCGCCGTGAGGCCGGTGACGTTGAACGCAAAATGATCGAGCGCGTGTTCGAGTTTGTAGCCGCCGCGACTGACGAATTTCTCCGGCACGGCGAGGACGAGTTCGTCCGTGGGCTTGACGGTCTCGCTGGCTTTGGCGGCCACGCGGTCGTTGATGCGAACTTGGCCGGCCATGACGGCGCGCTTGGCTTTCTCGCGGCTGTCGAGCAGGCCGCGCTCGACGAGGGCTTGATCCAAACGCAATGACATGGGCGCGAGAATAAACGGCGGCGGCGCGGGCGACGAGCGGAGACTTTAGTTGCCTTTGTTCTTGCGGCTGCGGCCAGCGAAGACGCGGGCTTGGGTTTCGCGCAGGTCGCGGAGGAAGGCGTTGTTGTCGGTCACGGTCTTCTCGATGAGTTGTTTGATGAGGAAGATTTCGCTGCGGCCGACGACGGCATGGACGCTTTGTTGAAATGCTTGGAGCGGGTTGAAGGTTTGAAAGGAGTCGCCCACGAGCATGGTGACGGCGTGGCGGCGGCGGTCCATGGGCATTTGTTGGAGTTCGAGGAGGGTGTTGTTCTCGGCGAGGGTGTTCGCAGCGAAAAGTTCTTCGACGATGACGACGTGGTATTGCACGCGGCTGAAGCGGATGGAGAAATCGCCTTGGGTGGCGGCGGTGTGAACTTTGTAGCCGAGTTGTTCGAGGGCTTCGCGGGAGGCGTCGAGCCACTCGGGGGTGGAGAAGGCGATGAGGGCGGGTTTGTCGGACGCGCCGATGAATTCAAAGGTCTCGGCCATAAAAGTTATTTGAGGTTGAGGGTGGGCGGCAACGTGGGCGGAAGAGTGGGCGGGGCGTCGAGCGGGGGCGGCATGAGCGGGGGCGCACCGGCGGCTTCGGCAGCGGCTTCGGCGGCGGAGCGCATACGAAGTGCGCTGATGTTGCTGGTGTATTCGCCGCGCTGTTTTTTGAGGTTGTCAATGCCGCGCGCGACGGGGCCGCGCTTGGTGCAGGAGATGAGGGCGGTTTCTTCGGTGATGATGGCTTTCTCGTAGGCTTCGAGGCAGGCGTGGTCGAAGGTGCGCCAGCCAAAGGGATAGCTGGCTTCGATGATTTCAAAAAAGGTTTTGCCTTCGGCTTCGCCGAGGCGGATGGATTCTTGGGTGCGAAGGTTCGTGCCCATGACTTCTACGAGCGGGAAACGTCCGCCGCCGATTTTCGGCACGAGACGTTGGCTGACGACCCAGCGCAGCACGTCCGCGAGGCGAATGCGTATCTGATCTTGTTCGTCGGGGTCGAACATACCGAGGATACGGTTGATAGTCTGGCCAGCGTCAATCGTGTGGAGCGTGCTCAAAACCAAGTGGCCGGTTTCCGCAGCGCTCAAGGCAATCTTGACGGTCTCGCGGTCGCGCATTTCGCCGACGAGAATAATCTTGGGAGCTTGGCGCAAGGCGGCGCGGAGGCCGTCGGCGAATTCCTCAAAGTCGGTGCCGAGTTCGCGTTGGTTGAACGTGGCTTTCTCGTGGGCATAGACGAACTCGACGGGGTCTTCGAGGGTGATGACGTGGACAGATTTGGTGCGGTTCACTTCGTCGAGGACGGCGGCGAGGGTGGTGGATTTGCCGGAGCCGGTCGCGCCGGTCACGAGGACGAGGCCGGTTTTGACTTTGGGCAATTCGCGAAGGATGGGCGGCAAGTTGAGCTGGTTGAGCGAGGGAATTTCGGTGCTCAATTTGCGGAGGACGATGGAGTAGTTGCCGCGCTGTGAAAAAATATTGATACGGAAACGCGCTTTGTCGGCGACGGTGTAAGCGGAATCGCACGAGCCTTTGGTGAGCAAGTCTTCGATGTGCCATTGGTTCTCGCCGAGGAGATTCAGGGCGATGCACTCGTTTTGAAAAGGCGTGAGCTTGGTGATGTGCGGGTCGCAATCCACGACTTGCAACTGCCCGGCAGCCTCGACTTGGAGCGGTTTGCCGATGGTGAAGTTCAGGTCGGACACGTCGGGAGCGGCGTCCAACATGGTCGTCAAAATGTAATCGAGTTCGGGGCGGCGCATGGTTTACATCTCCTCGTCTTCGGGCGGGTGAGCCAAGAACGGGCGAAATTTTCGCTTATCAATACACTTGTCGTAGGCGTCCTCGGGCGAGATGCGTTTCATGCGGACGTGTTCCATGATGGAATCGTCGAGCGGACAGTTGCCGAGCTTCTTGCCGACTTGGATCATGCCGGGAATCTGGTGCGTCTTGCCTTCGCGCACGAGGTTGGCGATGGCGGTGGTGAAGACGAGAATTTCCAGCGCGGCTACGCGGCCTTTTTTATCAATGCGCTTGAAAAGATTTTGCGCGACGACGCCTTTGAGGGCTTCGGAAAGGGTTGCGCGGATTTTGTTCTGCTGGTCGCCGGGGAACACGTCAATGATACGATCCACCGTCTTGGCCGCGCTCGGCGTGTGCAACGTGCCGAAAACCAAATGCCCCGTGCTGGCCGCGGTGAGCGCGAGTTCAATAGTTTCCAAATCGCGCAACTCGCCGACGAGAATGATGTCCGGGTCTTCGCGCAATGCGCCGCGCAAACCGCTGCCGAACGACTTCGTATGCACGCCGACTTCGCGATGGTTGACGAGCGAGCTTTTGCTTTCGTGCACAAACTCGATGGGGTCTTCCATCGTGAGAATGTGGTCTTTGCGATTCTTGTTCGCGTAGTCAATGATGGCCGCGAGCGTGGTGGATTTGCCGGAGCCGGTCGGCCCGGTGACGACGACGAGGCCGCGATGCAGCATGGCAAATTTTTTCAGCACCGCAGGCAAGGGCGCGTCGAACTTCTCAAAATCCTCGAACGACAAAACCTTGCTGGGAATCTGGCGGAACACGGCGGCGATGCCTTGCTTCTGGTTGAAAAAATTCGCGCGGAAGCGGGAAACGTTCGGAATCTCGTAGCCGAAATCCACATCGCCGGTTTCTTCAAAAACTTTGACCTTAAACTCCGGGGCAATTTCGTAGAGCATGGCCTTGAGTTCGTCGGCATCGAGCGGCGGAAAATCCACGCGTTGGAGTTCGCCGTTGATGCGGAGAATGGGCGGGTTGCCGGACGAGAGATGCAAGTCCGAAGCTTTTTGCTCGAACATCAGATTGAAGAACGCGTCAATTTTAGCCATAGATTGTCCATGCGGACACCGCCGTTTAGCCAGAACCATGCCTGCGCCAAAAACTTGAACCCACTCCACCAAATTATACAGCGCGAAATCGCCCAGCACGGGGCAATCCCGTTTGTCCGATTTATGGAACTCGCGCTCTACTGTCCGCAACTTGGATTTTATGAGCGGAAATCGGACAGCGTGGGGCGGCGCGGAGATTTTTATACGAGCGTCAGCACGGGCAATTTGTTCGGCGAACTGCTGGCGTTTCAGTTTGCAGAATGGCTGGGGACAGAATCCCGAAGTCAGAAGTCAGAAGTCAGAATCGCGGAGGCGGGCGCGCATGATGGAAAACTGGCGGCGGATATTTTGCGCTGGCTGCGAGAGCAGCGTCCCGAATTGTTCGCACACCTCGACTACCTCATCTGCGAACCCGCCGCCACCCGCCGCGCCTGGCAAGCCGCGACGCTCCACGAATTCACCGACCACGTCCGCTGGGAGAACTCGCCCCTCGACCTTCGCCCCTCGACTTCCCCCACTGTTTTTTTTAGCAACGAACTTTTCGACGCCTTCCCCGTCCACCGCCTCGGCTGGGACGCGCGCGAACAAAAATGGTTCGAGTGGGGCGTGGCCTGCAAAGGCGAGCAACTTGTTTGGACGCGGCTTCCGCTTACAACTTACAACTTACAACTTACAATTTTTCCGGAACTCCTCGCTGCTTTGCCGGACGGCTATACGATTGAAGTCTGCCCCGCCGTCGAAAAATTTTATCGCACTGCCGCCGAGAATTTATCGCACGGCAAACTCGTGACCATTGACTACGGCTTTGCTCACGCCGACGAACTACTCGCGCCTGGTCGCCCACACGGAACCCTGCGCGCCTACCGCACCCACCGCGTCAGCGACGACCTGCTTGCCCACATCGGGGAACAAGATCTGACCGCGCACGTCAATTTTCCCGCGTTGCAAACCATCGGCGAACAAGCTGGACTGCACACCGAAAGTTTTCAGACCCAAGCGCAATTCCTTACCAGCATCGCCGCCCGCGCGTGGAAAAATCCTGCGAGCTTCTGCGAATGGGATTCCGCGCGCACTCGCCAGTTCCAAACACTCACGCATCCCGAACACCTCGGCCGCGCCTTTCGCGTCCTCACGCAGCGCCGAACTTAACTCACTGCTGCTTGGCTTTGTAGTAGCGGAACGGACGGTTGGTGATGGTGCTGGCATCGCGGTAACGCCAGATGCCGTTCGTATTTTCCATCACGCCGAGGTTGCTCCAGTTGATGAACGGCGTTTGCACATTCGTGGTGGCGTAGAGGATGTAGTTGGAACCGGGTTGGCCGAGCATACAGATTTTGAAATCGTTCGTGCGCTTGCCGCCAAGCGTGAGTTGGTGCAGCGGCAAAGTGACGAGTTGCAACGCTTGCGTGACGCTGCGTGAACCCGCGTGGTCATCAATGGCGGTGGCGATGAAGTTCACCGTGGACGGGAAATCAATTTCAGAAGTGGCATTGATCGCGCCGCCGGTGGTGTTCGCGATGGTCGTGGTGTCGAGGCGCACGGTGAGGTTGGTCACGACACCGTCGAGGTCGGTCGCACTCGCGGTGACGCGGAACGGATTGCAGACGAGTTGCGTGCTGTTGCCGCTGGCGACGCTGAACGTGACGACCGGCAGCGCGTTGGAAGATTTGAGAATAAGCGCGTTGGTGAGGTAGATGACCTCGAAGTCGTAGCCGGGCATGACGACGTTGGCGAACTGGCCGGAGCGCACGGTGTAAGTCATGGCGGTGTAGCTATGGCCGACGGTGGGAATGAACCCGTTCGTGAGGATGAGGTTCAACGTGCCGTCGAGTTTCACAGGACCACCAACGAAGACGGTGTCGTATTGGCTCGGCGAATTTCCGGCAATTTCCATGTGGAAAACGCCACTGGCCGTATTGGTGAAACTATCGCTGACGCTCATCGCGCCGATGGTGCTACCGGGGCGCAGCGTGGCGGCGTTGTAAAGCGTCGCGCCGCTGGTGAGCGAGGTCGCGCCGATGATTTCGCCACCGAGAATTTTGAGCTGCCCGCCGCGAATCTCGCTGCCGCCGAGATCGGTCTGGCCGGACAACTGCGTGTAATCACCAAGACCGATGAGCGTGTTGAGGAATGAGACTTGGTTGTAATTCGTCGTGACGAGCGTGAGCGCGGGAGCGGATGCCGCGCCGCCGCGTTGGATGAGGCCATAGTTCGCGAGCCAGTTCGTGCCGTCGTAATTGACGACGAGGGCGTCGCTGCCCGCGTTGATCACGGCGTTGCTGCGGTTGATCCAACCCGCGCCGCCTGCGAAGTAAAGCGAGTTGAGCGCGGGCGCGTCGAAGTTGACCGTGCCGAAATTTTCCCACAAGCCACCGTTGAAAGATTTGCCGACGGAATAGCTGGCCGTGGTGATGGTGGAAACACAGTTGGACAACGTGGTGAGTTTGTTGGCCGCGCTGTTGTTGATGAAACTGCCGCCGCTGAAATTGAAATTGCTGCGGACGAATAGCTGGTTCGAGTTCACGAGACTGCCGTAGGACTGCGCGAGCGTGTCGGCGATGACCGTGCCGCCGTTGTTGAAGGTGGAGTGTGTGTAGGTCTGATACTGCCACGCGACGTTGATGCTCGCCGCGTCCAGCGTGATGCCGGGGGCGACGTTGAAGTCGCCCTTCGAGACGCTCACGGTGTAGCGGTTGGTGAGGTGAGCGTTGATGTTGATGACGGGCGAAGCGGTGGCGCCGTAGGCATTGATTTGATTCGAGCAGATAATCGGGGTGTTGAAGTTCAACACGCCGTAGAAATTCGCGCCGATGGTGCCGAGCCCGCGCAACTGCGAGCCGGTTTCCAGATTGAAATTGCCGCTGACGAACGCGAGCGTGGCAAGCGGCGCGAGCACTTCGAGCGTGCCGCGATTCGTGCCGGTGTAGACGTAGCACGACGAGGTGACGGCGAGTGTGCCGTTGGTTTCGTTGAGGAACGGTGCGCCGAGGGAACTCGGATTGCCGGGCGCGGTGATAAGACTGCGGTTGACGAGCGGGTTGTTGGTCGCGCCGGATTGCGCGGAGAAACCAGAGTAGCCGAGGCTGATGTTGCCGCCGGGTTGGTTGGTGAACGTGACGTTGTTGGCGAAGGCGAGGCCGCGATATTCCGTGCCGTCAAAGTTGAATGCGCCAAAGTTTTCCACGAAGCCGCTGTTCAAATATTTATAGCCGCCGGTGCGGAGCGTTGTGATGGAGTTAGTGCCGAGCAGCCAGCGTCCGTTACCCGCGAGCGCGCCCGCGTCGAAATAGAATTTTCCATCCACGACCACGAGGTTGCTGTTCACGAAGGTGCTGGCGAGATACAGCGTGGCGTTCGTCGCGAACGTGGCGTTGCTGCCGACGGTGAGCGACGCAGGATACACGGTGAGTTGATTCGTGACCGGCGCACCGTTGAGGCCTACGAGCAGATTGCTGACGGCGGCATCGGCATCCACGGTGACGGTGTAACTGCCAGCGTTGGTGATGATGGCGGTGTTGGTCGCGTTCGGAACGCGCGCGGGAACCCAGTTAGTCGGCACATTCCAACTGCCGCCCGCGACGTTCGTCCATGTGATGAGGCCGGTGAATTGCGTGACCGCGAGCGTGGCGGAGGCGTTCGTGGTCGCGCTCGCGCCGTCGGTGACGACGACGTTGTAAATGCCCGCGTTGGAAACCACGCTGGATGCGAGCGCGTAAGTGACGTTGGTCGCGCCGCTGATATTTGTGCCGTTAAATTGCCATTGATAGCTGATGGGCGTCGTGCCGGAGACGCCGATGGAGAACGCCGCGCCGTCAGGCGTCCACACGCCGACGTTGGTCGGGAACGAAGTGATTTGCAGCGGCACGTTCGTAAGCGTGGAAATATTCAGCACGAGATTCGTAGTCGAGTAAGTCGCGGTGAGACCGACGCCGGGCGGCGGGATGATGTTGGCGAACGTGCCGGAGCGCGCGGTGAACACGGCGGCGGTGAAACTGTTGCCGAGCAGCGGCGCGAAACTGTTGGCGAGCGAGACGTTGAGATTGCCGTCGAAGACGGCCGTGCCGGTGAAGCGCAGTTGGTCGTAGTTTGTGCCGGGAGCGTTCGTGCCGGCGAGTTCGAGATTCACGGTGGCGGCGAAAGTGTTCGTGTAATGCGCCGTGCTGATGAAACCGGGTGACGCGCCGGGATTCAACGTGCCGTTGTTGTAGAAAATTCCCGTCGCGCCGCCGCGTCCGGTGAACGTGCCGCCGTTGACGCGCACATTGCCGCTGACGGTGAAGTTCGTGCCGAGGTGCGTGCTGCCCGTCGTCTGGTAGAAATCGCCGGAGGAAAAACTGCCGTTGGTGAAGTTCAACGTGCCGCTGTTCGTGAACGTGCAACTGCCGAACGCAGATGAACCATTGCCGGAAATTTTCGTGAGCGAACCGTTGTTAATGAGGAACGGCGTGACGCCGCTGCCGCTCCACGCGAGCGCGACGTCATTGCTCAAGGTGAGCGAGTTGTTGTTACGGATGGTGGCCGAACCACTGCCGCTGATGCTCGCACCACTCCAGTTGCCGACGCCGTTGTTGATGAGTGTGCGCGACGGTTGCGCGACGAGGTAGCTGATGTTTTTGGTGGTGCCGCCGCTGATGTTGAGCGAGGTGTTGACGGTGACGTTAGTTCCGCCGCCGGTGGAGGAATAGAGGTTGCCGCCGAGCCAGTTGAAATTGGCGAGTGTCACATCCGCACCGCGCAGATCGCCGTTGGTGAGATTGTAAGTGTTGAAGTTGACCGGCACGGTGGGCAACCAAGTGCCGGTGTTTTCATTGATGGTCGTCACGGCACAATTCGTCTCCTGCTGCAACGTGCCGCCGCTGATGAGAATGGCAGGCGTGGTCACATCAGGTGTGCGGAGATAGACCGTGCCGCTGGGGATGCGGAGCGCGTTGGCGCTGGCGGCGGCGAAACTACTGCCGGGCTGGAGATAGGTGACGCTGCCGTTGTCGTTCTGGAAAAGTGCGTTGGCGGCGAGCGAGACGGAGCCGAGGTTGGTGAACGTGGTCGCGTAAGGATTGAGCGAGCCGGACAGGAAGTTAATGACGTTCGTGTTGTTGAGGTAGCAGCCTTGGAAATAGAAAATGTTCGTGCCGCCGCTCTTGGTGAACGTGCCGAAGTTATTCCACGTCGGCGCAGGATAGCCGCTGGCATAGGTGAACTGCGCGATGCCCGTGCCGGTGACGTTGACCGCGCCGTAGTTGTTCACGGTTTGCGCGCCGACGCCGACGAGCTGGGAGTCGCCGCTCCAATTCATCGTGCCGAAAATGTCGAGGCCGCGTCCATAGGCGGCGGTGTTGTAACTCAAGTAGCGCGCGGTGGCGGTGGGAAAATTTAGGACGCCGCCGATGGGGATGATGGTTTTGTCGCCGTTAGCGTCGGCGTTCATGTTGCCGTTGGTCCAGTTGCAATTCGTGATGGTCAGGATGCCGCCGCGCAAATCGCCGCCGCTGAAATTGTAGGTGTCCACCGCCGTGTTGACGGTGTGTCGCCAAGTGCCGGACGTATGGTTGACGATGGCGACGACGTTGTTGGTTTGCTGCCAGAGCACGCCGCCGTTGATGAGCCATGTTGGCGAAGTGAGATTGGTCGTCTGCAAATAAATATTGCCGGACTGCACTTGCAGATGATCCACGCCGGGACTCGTGACGACGCTGTTGCTGACGAAGGTGGACGCGCTGCCGTTCTGATTCCAAAAGTTCGCGCTGGCGGAAAGCGTGACGGTGGCGAAGTTGCTGAACGTGCTGCCGTAGGGAATGAAGTAACCGGATTGAAAATTCAGAAGCTGGTAGTTATTCAGGTAGCAGCCTTGGAAATAGAAAATATTTGTGCCGCTGGATTTGGTGAACGTGCCGTAGTTGTTCCATGTCGGCGCGGGATAGCCGGAGTTGTAGCTGAACTGCGCGTTGCCCGCGCCGGTGACGCTGACTGTGCCGTAGTTGTTGACGGTGGCCGCGCCGACGCCAACGAACACGGAGTCGCCGGTCCAGTTGAACGTGCCGTAATTGTCAAAGCTGCGTCCGTAAGTCGGGCCGGAGTTGT